>SYFI01000080.1 GCA_005800465.1 Actinomycetota bacterium
CCTGCTGAGGCTGACCGCCACCCTGCTGAGGCTGACCGCCACCCTGCTGAGGCTGACCGCCACCCTGCCCCGAGGGGATCGTACACGGAACTGATGGGGTGGGCTGCTGACCAGGTCCACAAGTTGGGGGCGAGGAAGGATACGGCTGCGCTGAAGACGCCGACACGCCGACTCCAGTGGCGATCAATGCGGCGCAACCGACTATGGCCGAAAAAACTTGACCGGGACGACTCATTTCATCTCACTTTCTTGGGGGAGGAAACAAGTAATAATTGCCCACACCATATCAGGTTTTCTGACGGGAAAAGTCATTTGTCACCAGATCATCCCTCAGCCGCACAGCCTCGCGCAGGTATGAGTGCGAAACAGCGCGCTCTGCAGGCATATATGCATGGATCATCAGGCGTATGCAGAGCGGCAGCGATCCCTCCACGGGGATCTCGCGGGCACAGATGAGGGGTACCGTCGCGAGCCCCATGTTGCGCGCGGCCACTGCCGGGAACTGCGACGAGATGTCGTTGGTGGCCGTAAAGATGATGGACACCATGTCGTCGGGTGTCAGTCCATTCGCGGCAATCGCATCGTCAAGCAGCTCGGCGGTTGCCGACAGCACCTCATCGGCGTCGTCGCGGGGCACGGTGGTTGCGCCACGGATGGCACGCACTCGGTCGCTCATCGGGTAACTCCTGCGATCTGCTCAAGCTTGGTGATCTCCGTCGAGGCCAGCGAGCGGAATTCGCCGCGCCGCAACTTGCCCAGACCAAGGCCAC
Organism: Actinomycetota bacterium; assembly: GCA_005800465.1. Classification (GTDB taxonomy): domain Bacteria; phylum Actinomycetota; class Thermoleophilia; order Miltoncostaeales; family Miltoncostaeaceae; genus SYFI01. The sequence continues at coordinate 771 of SYFI01000080.1, forward strand.
CGTACCGGGTGCGCGCAAGCTTGCGGACCGGGTGGTCAATCACGTCGCACATGCGGCGCACCTGACGGTTGCGGCCCTCGGTGATCTCGATGCTCAGCCATGTGCAGCCGGGCGCCTGCCGGTCGAGAATCTCCACCATTGCCGGCTGGGTCATGCCGTCCTCAAGTTCAATGCCATCACGCAGTTGCCGTACGCCAGCCGCTGATACCCGACCGGCCACCATGGCCTCGTAGATCTTGGGCACCTTCGAACTGGGGTGCATCAACTGGTGGGCCAGATCACCGTCGTTGGTGATGAGGAGCAGGCCCGTGGTGTCGATGTCGAGCCGCCCGACGGGGTACAGGCGCACGTCGTTGGGCATGGGGTCGAGCACCGTGGGCCGGCCCTCAGGGTCGTACGCCGTTGACACCATTCCCATGGGCTTGTTGAGCATGTAAGTGTGGATGGGCTCGGGGTTCACGGGATTGCCGTCCACCGTCAGGCGGTCGGTGCTCTGCACCACCTGGCCCACGTGGGCCACCTCGCCATTTACTGTCACACGCCCTTCGGCCACCAACAGCTCGGCCGCACGCCTGCTGGCCACCCCGGCCTGGGCAAGGGCGCGGTGCACCCTCATGCCCTCAGGGCTCACCGGTCTCAGCCTCCGCGATGAGCTCGGCCTGCTGCAGGCGGGCACGTATTGCCTGCGCCTCGGGCCCCGTGAGCTCAAACCGCTCAAGCGTGGGCAGGTCGCCGCGCCGCGCGAGCCCGAATCGTTCAAGAAAATGGGTGGTGGTCTGGTAGCGCGCGGGCCCGCTGGGCTGGGCGCGGTCGCCCTCCTCAATCAATCCGCGGTCCAGAAGGCTGGTGACGGTGGAATCGACATCCACACCGCGCAGGCGGCCGATTTCGCGACGGGTCACGGGCTCCAGATATGCGACGACCGCCAGGGTCTCGAGCGCGGCGGGCGACAGGCGATCCTCGCGCGGCCGGGCACGCAGACGGTCGCAGATGGGCGCCAGATCGGCACGGGTGCGAAGCGCCCAGCCCCCGGCCACCTCGGCAAGTTCAAGCCCCGTGCTCTCGGCATGGCGCTCACGCAGTTCATCGAGCGCGCGATTGACCTCGGCGGGCGACTCGTCGGTGATCTCCATCAGCGTTGGCTGATCGAGTGGCTCGGGCGCGATAAACAGCAGGGCCTCAATTGCGCGGGCGAGCTCGGTCATCTCACGCCCGTGATGAGGATGTCGCCAAATGGCACGTCCTGGCGCAGCTCGGCCTCGCCGCGGCGCACCAGTTCAAGCGCAGCGAGCAGCGTAAGGGCCTCCTCCAGACGATCGCAGTCGACCACCATGGATTCGAACGACACCTCGCGCAGGCGGGCGATCGATTCACGAAGCCGCCCAAGAAGTTCGGGCAGCGGGCGTCGGGCCACGCCCATATGGTCGAGCGACGGGACGGGCGGTGCCTCCACCATCTTGTCCATGGCGGCACGAAGGCGCGCCGGGTCGTCACGTACGGGTACGGGGGCGGCGGTACCGGGTGGCACCCGTCGGTAACGGGGACCCTGCGCGGCGCGCAGGCGCTCAGCAAGCCAGTGTGCGGCACGCTGAAATGGGGCGTAGGCCACCAAGCGGGCGGAGAGCGCCTCGCGCATGGCGATGGCGTCGGGGCCGGGCTCGTCCTCCACCTCTTCGCCCAGCATGCGCCGGCCCTTGAGGTCGGCCATCGCGGCGAGCAGCAGTACAAGCTGGCTGGAGGCGTCAAGATCCCACCGCTCGTCGGTGTCGGTGGTGACTGACTCCTCCACCAGATCGGCCAGTGGAAGCTCAAGAAGGTCGACCTCATCCCGCAGCAGCAGGGTGAGCAGCAGGTCGAACGGGCCCTGGAAGAGGTCGATCTCGACCTGCTGGGTGAGGGCCGCGCTGGAATCGAGTGCGGGCACGAGGTGCAGGTTACCGGTGCCCCCGGCCGTGGCACCCGCGCCATGCCCCGAAACCGTGCGATCATGCCGCCCGATGCCGATTCGCACCTCCAACAGAATCGCGGGTATTCCGCACTACGAGCCGGGGCTCACGATGGCCGAGGTCATGGCCGCGTACGGCCTCGATTCGGTGGTGAAACTGGCGTCGAATGAGAGCCCGTTCCCGCCGTTGCCAGAGGTTGAGGCGGTTATCGCCAACGCGTCGGCCCACCTCAACCGGTACCCAGATGGCGCTGCGCGCGACCTGCGGGCCGCCATCGCCGATCGCCACGCGGTGGACGTGGATCAGGTGGCTGTGGGCAATGGCTCCTGCGAGATCATCGTGCACGCCGGTGAGGCCTTGCTGGAGCCCGACACCACAATCATCTACGCCGAACCGTCATTTGCCATGTACCCGCACCTAGCTGCGGCGACGGGGGCCGATGCCCTTGCCGTGCCGCTTGCCGCCGATGGCGGCCACGACCTGCCAGCAATGGCCGCTGCCGTGGACGAGCGCACGCGGCTCGCCATCATCTGCAACCCCAACAACCCCACCGGCGTGTACCGCTCGGCCGACCAGATTGAGGCATTCCTCGACGCGGTTCCCAACGACCTTGCCGTGTTGGTGGATGAGGCCTACTACGACTTTGTGGACAAGCCCGATCGCGGGCGCGTCTCGGTGCTGGCACGCACCCGCCCCAACCTGCTGGTAACGCGAACCTTCAGCAAGGCGTATGGCCTGTGTGGTCTTCGCATCGGGTACGGAGTTGGCTCGCAGTCGTGGGTGCGTGCCCTCGACGCGGTGCGCCAGCCGTTCAACACCAATGAGCTTGCCCAGGTTGCCGCGCTCGAGAGTCTCAAGCACCCTGCGGCCATTCAGCAGCGGGTTGACGAGGCCATTGCGGAGCGTTGTCGTGTTGCAGATGCACTCACGAAAATGGCCGTGCCCTTTACCCCGAGCCACGGCAACTTTATCCTCATGGAGCCGCCGGGCAACGGTATGGACGCCGACGCCTTGCACGAGGATCTTCTGAAGCGTGGGATCATTGTGCGTAACGGCTCCGCGCTGGGGTGCCCCGGCACGCTTCGCATCACCATCGGCGCGCCCGCGGAGAACGATGCATTTCTCTCCGCACTCGGCGCCGTCGTCCCTGTCTAGACACCGAACGAGGAACAACCCGCAGCCATGATGATCGTGATGAAGCAAAGCGCGAGCGACGGACAGATTCAGTCCGTGGTCGATCGCGTCGTCGCCGCCGGGGCCCAGGCCCACGTGTCGCGCGGGGAGTTCGTCACCGTCATCGGTGCCATCGGTGACGACCGCGAGATCGTCGCCCAGCTCAACCTTGAGGGCGAAGAGGGTGTGGAGCGCGTGGTGCCCATCCTCAAGCCGTACAAGTTGGTGTCGCGCGAGTTCCGTCACGGCGACCTGCCTGTGGTGGTTGACGGCCGCCAGGTGGGCGGGGGCTCCTTCGGCCTCATCGCCGGTCCGTGCACCGTTGAGACCCGCGAGCAGACCCTCGAGACCGCGCGCGTTGTGAAGGCAGCCGGTGCCTGCATGCTGCGCGGTGGCGCCTACAAGCCGCGCACCTCGCCCTACACCTTCCAGGGGCACGGCGAGGCCGGCCTCCAGATGCTCCGCCGCGCCGCGGATACGCACAACCTGAAGGTCGTCTCCGAGGTGATGGACGTCAGCCAGATCGACCTCGTGGCGAAGTACTGCGACATGTTCCAGGTGGGCGCGCGGAACATGCAGAACTACACGCTGCTGCGCGAGCTCGGGCACGCGCGCAAGCCCGTTCTGGTGAAGCGCGGTATTGCGGCGACGATCGAGGAGTGGCTGCTCTCGGCGGAGTACATCGCCAAGGAGGGCAACGAGCGCATCATCCTGTGCGAGCGCGGCATCCGCACGTTCGAGACCGCAACGCGCTCCACACTCGATCTCTCAGCCATTCCGGTGGCAAAGAACCTCTCAGCGCTCCCAGTGATCGTTGACCCAGCGCACGCG
>SYFI01000081.1 GCA_005800465.1 Actinomycetota bacterium
GATGCACGCTGGCGGGCATCAAGGGCCACGGCGTAGGCCAGCGGAACGTTGCCCGCGGCCAGTGCACGCGTCGCGGCCTGCACGTCGGATGCCGGGGCGCCTGCAGCAGAAAGGGCCGCCACCGATCGCCGGGTGATGCGGCGGGCCACGCCCTGGGCCTGCGGGGTGATGTCGGGAGTGCCGGTCATCGGGGGGGGCGAGGGACTTGCCGGTAAACACCGGGTAGGCCTGGACAATGCCCTAGATGACGCGCACGGTGACACCAAGCGACTTGCCGAACGTCGGCAGGTGCACCTCCCGCCCGAGTTTCTGGTCGTACTGATTGATGCTGCCCGGCGGGATGAGCACCGTGGTGTACCCCGCCGCAGCGGCGGCACGGATCTTGGTGGGTACACGGGAGACGGTACCGATGGTGCCGTCGGGTGACACCGTGCCGGTCATCGCCACCTTCGGCCTGATGGCATCGCCGCGGATGACGGCAAGCGTGCCCACGGTCAAGGCCGCGCCACCCGACGGGCCATCAATGGGGCCGGTGATGGTGTACCCAAGAACCACACGTGACGGATTGGCGCCGGAGGCCAGTGTGGCCACCGCTCCTGCCATCGCAGTGGATGCAAGCCACTGGGGGCCCCCACCCTTTGCCTGGATGTCGTCGAGTGTCACGGTGAACCCAGGGTCGTCCCTGGTCTCTACCGCGATACCCGCGGGCTCAATGCCGCCGGTGGGAAGCCCCTTGGCATCGGTGCCCGCCCACAGCACCGGGAAGGTGATCTCACGGGCAGGAATGGAACACTGCTGCGATTCACCGCAGTTCGTGCCGGCATCTGAGATGTCCCCGACAACGAGCAGGCAGAGGGCAATCCGGCGAAATTATGCGGACGCGTGCGTGAACCCGAGCTCGGCGTAGTGCGACCAGTCGACTTCGATGAGGTACTGCGTGCCCTGGTCGGCCCGCCACGGAAATGGCTCCCCGGTGTACTTGACGGATAGGCGGTCCATGGCCTCAAGGGCCTCGGCGCCATGGCGGGTCTCGGCCACGTGCCCACGAAGCTGTCCGCCCCGGTACGGGTTTTCGAAGTCGATGATGGAGATGGCCACGCGGCCGTCGCGCGCCAGGTTCTTGGCCTTGCGGCTCTCTGGGCCGCCCGTGAAGATGGTGACGAAGTCGCCCTCCATGCCGCCCCACATCGCCACCGAGATCGGTGAGCCGTCGGGCATGAGTGTGGCCACGTGCACGTAGTTGGCACGCTCGATCAGATCCCGCAGTCGCTCGTCCATCATCAGTTCGCCTCCCATGCATTCCACACCATGTTGCGCAGGTCGCGTGCCGCCTGCGCTGGATCGTCCGCGTAGATGACGGATCGACTTGCCGACACCAGCGCGCCATGGGCGCGCCCGCCGAATGCCGGGCCGAGCTCGGCCGGGTTGCCGCCCTGTGCCCCCACTCCGGGGAGCAGAAATGGCTGGTCGGGCATCAACTCGCGAAGCCGGTGGATGCGCTCGGGCACCGTTGCCCCGACGACCGCGCCGATTGAAGATCCCTGACCGGGCACGGTGGTCGCCTGCCCCCACTGGCGTACGCGGTCGGCCACGGCCTCGTGCCACGGGCGGCCATCGGCCATCTCAAGATCCTCGAGTTCTGCTGCTCCCGGATTGGAGGTGCGCACGAGGACGAAGAGCCCTCTCCCCCCGTGTGCCGCGGCGTCGAGGAACGGCGTGACTGAGTCGGTGCCGAGCATCGGGTTCACCGTGAGGGCATCGATGGGATCACGAAGAAATGCCGCGGCGTAGTGGCGGGTGGTGGCATCCACGTCGCCCCGCTTGGCATCAGCAATAACGAGCAGGCCCGCATCGGCAGCGGCCTGCGAGACCTCCTCGAATGCCTGCCACCCGTCGGCGCCGAAGCGCTCGAAGCAGGCCAGTTGGGGCTTGGCCGCCACGCAGTGCTCGGCGGCCTTTGCGATGACGTCGGCGCAGAAGTCACGGGCGCCGGGCGCCCCGCCGTCCACACGTGCCGGGTCGGGATCGAGCCCGAGCACGATCTGGCTGCCACGCGATTCGACGCGCTGGGCGAGGCGGGTGCAAAAGGGTGACGTGTTCATTGAACCACCGCGGTGACGATTGGAAGAGTGAGGAGCGCAAGCACCGTGGTAACGGCAACGCACCCGGCCAGCAGGTTGACGGGCAGCCGGTAGTGCGCGCCCATCACCAGCACCATCATGCCGCTCGGCATGCCGCCGAGGACCGTAATGGTGTTGAGCTCCTCACCGCTAAAACCAAAGGCAACCGCCACGGCGAATGTCACCGCTGGCCCGATTGCCAACCGGGCGATGGAGACCCCGGCGATCACCCGCCAGTAGTCCCTGATACCCGACCAGTCGAGCATGATCCCCGCATAGAGCATGACCACCGGCAGTACGCCCGCGGCGAGGTACGTGACCGGGAACTCGATGAGGTCGGGCAGGTCGTGCACGCCGGAGATCGTGAGGATGAGACCGGCGATGAGTGCCCACATGGGCGGCAGCAGCAGGCCCTTGAACGACTGCCGGATGGACAGGGCGTCTTCCACCTCGCCGCGCCCAAACCACGAGGCCACAATCGGGCTGAAGGTCCAGATAAGGATTCCGGTGCCCAGGGCGTCGTACATCACGGCGACCGTCAGTGAGTAGTCGTGCTGACTGGCCGCGATGAGTGGCAGGCCGAAGAACCCGGTATTGGCCACGCCCGTGGCAATAATCACTGCCCCGGTTGCCGCACGTCCCAACCCGAGGCCACGCGAGATGAGCAGGCCAATGGGAGCCATGATCGCTGTGACGCAGAACGCCACGATGGGCACCAGCAGCAGGTTCCAGGTCAGATGGGACCCCACCAGAACCTTGAGCACCAGCGCAGGCAGGAGCACGTACAGCGTGATGCGTACGAGGATCTGCGACTGATCGCGGTTGACCACGCCCGTGCGGTTGAGCACCACACCGATGGCGATCATCACCAGTGCCGCGAATGTGGTGGTGAACAGCGTCATGCCCCGCCTACGCCCGGTCGGGCCCCACGAGGTACACGGCGCCTGCGCACAGCAGATTGGGGCGCCGGAGCGCCACCCCCTTGGCCGGCCGGCCGCGGTCATCCACGAGTACGCGCCGGATGGTGGTGAGGTGCTCGCGTGTCAGCAGCGTCTCGAAGTCGCGGATCGTGCACAGGTGGATGTTGGGGGTGTCGTACCAGTGGTAGGGAAGCGATGACGACTCCGGCATGCGACCGCGCGCCGCCAGCGACCATCGCAGGCGCCAGTGCCCGAAGTTGGGAAACGACACGATGCCGACACGCCCCACGCGCATCATCTCGTGCAGTACGAGGGTGGGTCGCTGGGTGGCCTGAAGGGTCTGCGAGAGGATGACCACGTCAAACGCCCCATCCTCCACGTCGGCCAACCCGCGGTCGATATCCCCAACCATCACAGGCACCCCGCGGGCCACGCATGCGTGGAAGCCCTCATCGCTGATCTCAACCCCGGTGCCGTCGCAATCCTTCTCTCGGATGAGGTGGTCGAGCAACGCGCCATCGCCGCAGCCAAGGTCGAGCACGCGGGATCCACGCGGGACCATCGCGGCGACAGCATCGAGATCGGGGCGGAGCGCCATGACCGCCAGCGTATCGGGGTCAGTCCCCACCCGGGGTCAGACCCCCGGTGGGGACTGACCCCGGGTGGGGTCAGTCACCGTCACAAATGTGCAGATGTTCGCGTATGCAGGCACTTACGGTAAAACGAGGGAACGGTCACCGTCACAGATGTGTACCGGAGATCCCGGGCCTGCCGCTGTTTCGGAGACTTGCCGCGGTGTTAGCGCACGATGACCGGGCGTTTCAGGCCGCTTCCGGCTCTGAGTGCCCCGGGGACCTCCTCGAGCGTGATGGGTTCGCCAAGGAGTTCGCCATATGGGGCGTCGTCGGCGGCCAGATGCGCAAGGGCGGCACGCACGGCGTCCGGGGTGTGGTGGTACGAGCCGCGAATGGACAATTCGCCGTAGTGCAATGGGGAGGTGGGGAATGTCACGGTGGTGCCGGGAGCGCAGCCCCCGTACAGCAGCACCTCGCCACCGGGACGCACGATCGAGACGGCCGCCTGCCAGGCATCGGGGCGACCGACAGCCTCCACCACGGCGGATGGACCACGCCCGTCGCCGTGCACAGCACGCAGTGCGTCGATGGCAGCCGCGTCGCGTGGCGCGTCCATGGCGCGTGCCCCACCAAAGCGGATCGCGCGCTCACGCCGCTCTTGATGCGGGTCGCACACTGTGACGACACACCCGCGTCCGGCGAGCAGGCCGGCGATAAGCGTGCCCTGCGTGCCTCCTCCCAGCACGACGACCTCATCGCCCTCCCCCGCCTCCACGCGCTCCACTCCACGCACCGCGCACGCGAGGGGCTCTACCATCGCGGCCCGCTCGGGTGCCAGACCACCCGGAACCGGCAGCAGATTGCGCGACACGATGGGGGCGGGCACGCGCAGATACTCGGCGTAGGCGCCTGAGAGGTATGTGATGTGCTCGCACAGTGAGGGCCGGCCCACGGCGCATGGCGGGCATGCCCCGCACGGTGCCGAATTGGCCACCACCATCAGGTCGCCCACCGAAACGCCGAGGGCGCCATCGCCCACTGCGGACACCACGCCGCAGGCCTCATGGCCCAGCGGGGCCGGTACCGGGACGATGGATGGATGTGCGCCCTGCCGCAGGATCTTGGCGTCGGTGGCACAGGTGAGCGCCCGCAGAACGGCGAGGATGACCTCACCGGACGCAGGTTCCGGAACGGGGACATCCTCCAGGCGGAGGTCTCCGGGGCCATGAAGAATGAGCGCGCGCATCGCCGACGACGCTACCAGCAGCGGGCTTTTGCAATCGGGGCCGGTACCCTGCCCCCCGATGAGTGACGACACCGCACGACCCGTCCACGCGCGATACCCGGAGCACCTGCGGGCACGGGTGGACGACTACCTGAGTGGCCTGTGGTTCATGACCGGTGACTCGGTCGCCGATGCTGAGGCAGCCGGCACCGAGGGGCTGGTGGAGGCGATGCGCTATTCACTGCTCGCAGGGGGAAAGCGCATCCGTCCGGTGCTGGCACTGGCCACCTGCCAGGCACTCGGACGGGATCCCGACGAGATCATGCCCGCCGCGGCCGCAATCGAGCTCATCCACACTTACTCGCTCATTCACGACGACCTGCCTGCAATGGATGACGACGACCTGCGTCGGGGGACGCCCACGTGCCATGTGGTGTACGGCGACGACGTGGCAATTCTCGCCGGTGACGCCCTGTTTGCCGAGGCCGTCCGGCTGGTGTGTGAGGGGCAGGGGGGTGGCCCCACCGTGCAGGTGGCAATCCTCGGAGAGATCAGCCGTGCCACGGGCGTGGTCGGCATGGTGGGCGGGCAGTACCTCGATATCGAGGATGCCGGCGGCTCATCGGCCGATGCCCTCGCCCGCGTGCATGCGCTCAAGACTGGTCGACTCATGGCTTCTGCAGTACATGTGGCACTCGCGCTCGCCCCGCCGCCAGCAGCACAGGACGCCGCATACCGTGCCTTCGCCCGTGAGCTGGGTCTGCTCTTTCAGATCGTGGACGACATCCTCGACGTCGCTGGGTCGGAGGAGGAACTTGGAAAGGCGGTCGGCACCGACGAGCGCCTCGGCAAGGTCACCTACGTGAGCCTGCACGGCATGAACCGCGCGCGCGAACTCGCCGCAGAGTCGCACGCCAGGGCAATTGAACTGCTTAATGCGGTTGATGGGCAAGTCGATGATCTTGTTGGCATCGCCGACACCGCCTTCACCCGCCAGAGCTAACGATTCGCAGAGGATTTAGGTGGCCCACGCCCGCACGGTGGGATAACTTGACAGAGACGTATCACCTTGTTGATCGCCCAGGAGGTCACCAGTGCCCCGACGTCCCGTTTCACTCGAACTTGGCATGGCGACCTACATCGCCAAGAAGCACCTGCTGGAGCGCAAGGAGATGTTCCCCTTCACGCTGATGCTTGAGCCGCTTGAGCTGTGCAATCTGGCCTGCAGCGGATGCGGCCGCATCCAGGAGTACAAGGACGTCTTCGACAAGCGCCTTACGGTTGAGCAGTGCTTGCAGGCCGCCGAGGACTGCGGTGCCCCCATCGTCAACATTCCCGGTGGCGAGCCACTCATCCACAAGCAGATCGGCGAGATCGTCAAGGGCATCATCGATCAGGGGCGCTTCGTATACCTGTGCACCAATGGCATTCTCATGGACCGCGCATTCGAGAAGATCACGGCGCAGAAGCGTTTCGCCTTCGTGGTGCATATCGACGGCATGGAGTCGGTGCACGACCAGGCGGTTGACCGCGCAGGCGTGTTTAAGAAGGCCACGGCCCACATGCGCGAGGCCATCGCCCGCGGGTACCGGGTGTGCACCAACACCACCATCTTCCGCGGCACGCAGCCGCAGGAGTACGTCGACCTGTTCGTGCACCTCAAGGAGATGGGCGTGGAGGGCTGCATCACCTCACCCGGATTCGACTACGCGTCGGTCACCGATCAGCATCAGTTTCTGGCCCGCACCGAGGCGCAGGAGCTGTACAGCGAGGTGCACGCGCGCTGCGAGGGGCTCGACATCCCCTTCTACAACAACCCGTTGTTTCACGAGTTTCTGCAGGGCAAGCGCGAATACCGCTGCTCCGCCTGGAGCATGCCCACCTACACCGTTCAGGGCTGGCGCTCCCCCTGCTACATGCTCGCCGACAAGCATGTGGACACCATCAAGGAACTCTTCGAGGACACCGACTGGGAGGCGTACGGCACCGACCGGGATCCCCGCTGCGCCAACTGCCTCATGCACTGTGGCTACGAGGCGTCAACCATCCTCGATGCGTTCTCAAGCCCCAAGGACCTGCTCGCGCTCGCGCGTAGCTGACGCGGACGGGTACTTTTGATGAGTCGGGGTGTCGTGGCGCTGCTGTGCGCTGTGCCTGCCGAGGAGCGCATGCTCCGACGGCTGGCCGGACCACAGGTGCGGATCGTCGTGATGGGAATGGGGCCGGCCACGGCCGAGCACCACGCGGCAGCAGCCATCGGTGACGGCGCGTGCGCTGCCATTTCGGTGGGCTTCTGCGGTGCGCTCGACCCATCGCTCTCGGTGGGTGATGTCGTCGTACCCGAACGCGTGCGCGACGCCCTCACCGGTGAGGAGTGGGAGTGCAACGCGGCGCTCGCGAGTGGAGCCGGCCGACGCGGCGGCACGCTGGTGACCACCGACCATGTGGTGTCCGACCCCGTGGCGCGCACCGCTCTCATGGGTCTCGCAGTCGATATGGAAAGTGCGGGCGCGGCGCGGGCGTGTGCCCGGGCTGGCGTGCCGTTCGCCGCCATCCGTGCCGTCACCGACCGTACGGGCGACCGACTGCCCGACCTGGCCGGAGTCGTCGACGATGCCGGCGACGTTCATGCCATGCGTATGGCTGGACGCCTCATCATCCACCCGGGCCAGATCCCGGCCTGGGTGCGGATCGCCCGTGGCGCCAGCGCCGCACGTCGCGGCCTCGTACCCGCAGTCACCAGGGCCCTGGCGGATTCCGCATGACAACCACCCGGCTTGCCGGAGGCGAGCTGCACGGGGCGGTGCGTCTGGCCGCCGATCAGGGTGCCCGCCACCTGCGTGAGCTGCAGGAGCCCGATGGCTACTGGTGGGGCGAGCTTGAGAGCAACGCATCCATCACCGCCGAGCAGCTGTTTCTCCTCGAGGCGCTCAATATCGCCAGCGACTCCGACCGCAAGGGTATCGCCGCAGAGCTCTTGGCGACCCAGGGCGCAGATGGTGGCTGGCCGGTGTGGTTCGGCGGCCCGGCCGATCTGTCCATCACGGTCGAGGCCTGGTACGCCCTGCGCCTTGCCGGCATTCCCGCCGATGCGGAGACCATGGTGCGAGCCCGCGATTGCGCGCGTGCGTTGGGCGGCGCCAACCAGACCCGGTTCTTCACTCGCCTGTGGCTCGCGGTGCTGGGTAAGCACCCATGGGATTCACTGCCCTGTGCGCCGCCCGAGTTGATGATGATGCCCCCCCAGGCGCCCATCTCGGTGTACCGCTTCGCATCGTGGGCCCGCGGCACCTTCGTGCCCCTCCTTGTGGTGCTGTCGCGGAACCCCACCTACCCGCAGAAGCCGGCGCTCGACGAGCTCTACCTCGAGGCGCCGGGCAGTGTCCCCGGACCGCCGCCCCGTACCCCGGGTCCGCTCACCAAGATGATGTCCCGGCTCATGCCGCTGGCCCGTCGCTACAACCGAAGGCCCTTCGGGCCCCTCCGCCGGGCATCCGAGCATCGCATCCGCGAATGGATCCTCGACCGTCAGGAGGCTGATGGCTCCTGGGCGGGCATTCAACCCCCGTGGGTGTATTCCATCTTCGCCCTGCACGCACTCGGCATGCCGCTTGATCATCCGGTCATCACGCGCGCCATCGACGGCTTCTCCGCCTTTTTGCAGCACCGCGATGGCCGCGTTCGCATGCAGTCATGCCTCTCCCCCGTGTGGGATACGGCGCTCTCGACCATTGCACTGGCGGAGTCGGGAACCGGGGATGACGACGATGCCGTGGCGCGGGCGCGCGACTGGCTCCTCGCCCGTGAGGTCACCCGCGAAGGCGACTGGCGACGTATCCTTCGACGGGGCGAGGCAGGCGGTTGGAGCTTTGAGTTCCACAACGAGTGGTACCCCGACACCGATGACACCGCCGAGGTACTCATGGCCCTGCTCCACGCGGGCGTACCCCGCCACGACCACGCCATCCGTCGTGGCGTGGACTGGCTTCTGGCCATGCAGAGCAAGGGCGGCGGCTGGGGATCGTTCGACGTCGACAACACGAGCTCGCTCATCACCCAGTTCCCGGTGTGCGACTTCGGTGAGGTCGTGGATCCCCCCACCGAAGACGTCTCCGCACACGTCCTCGAGGCGCTTGTTGAGTGCGGCGTACCTGCGGGACACCCGGCAATCCGGGCGGGTATCAAGTACCTGCGCCGCACGCAGCGCACCGACGGATCCTGGTGGGGTCGCTGGGGCGTCAACCACGTGTACGGCACCGGTGCGGTGGTGCCCGCACTCATCCGCTGCGGCCTGCGCCCTGACGACCCGTGCATCAGGGCCGCCGTGCACTGGTTGAAGGATCACCA
>SYFI01000082.1 GCA_005800465.1 Actinomycetota bacterium
GTCGCCCACCAGCTGCACGGTGTCGCCCACCCGATCGGTGAGCAGCTTCCAGCCATCCCAGTCGTCCTCGGCCATGCCATCCTCGATGGACACGATGGGGAAGGAGTCGCAGAGGTCGCCCCAGTAATCGGACATCTCGGCAGAGGTCAGCACGCGCCCCTCACCGGCCAAGTGGTACGCACCGTCCTTCCACAGTTCGGTGGTGGCCGGGTCGAGCGCGATGGACACATCCTCGCCGGGGCGGTAGCCAGCAGCCACGATGGCCTCCATCACCACGTCGAGGGCGGCACGGTTGCTGGGAAGGTCGGGGGCGAATCCGCCCTCGTCGCCCACGCCGGTGACCAGGCCGCGCTCGCGCAGCACGATCTTGAGCGCGTGGTACACCTCAGACCCCATGCGGAGCGCCTCGGCGAAGGTGCGCGCACCGACCGGGCACACCATGAACTCCTGGAAGTCCACCGAGTTATCGGCGTGCATGCCGCCGTTGAGAATGTTCATGAGCGGCACCGGCATGCGGTGGGCGCGGGCGCCGCCGATGTACCGGTACAGGGGGAGCCCGGCGTCGGCCGCGGCGGCCTGGGCCACGGCGAGTGAGCAACCGAGAATGGCGTTGGCGCCCAGACGGCCCTTATTGGGGGTTCCGTCCAGCTGGGTCATGGTGCGGTCAACCGTCGACTGGTCCTCGGCATCCAGGCCCACCAGCGCGGCGAACAACTCATCCTCCACATTGGCCACGGCCTTCAGCACACTCTTACCGCCGTACGCCGAGGTCTCGCCGTCACGCAGCTCAACGGCCTCATGCATGCCCGTGCTGGCACCTGACGGGACGGCTGCGATGCCGATTGCACCGCTCGCGAGCTCCACTTCAACCTCGATGGTCGGCTGACCACGGGAATCAAGGATCTGCCGGGCGTGGACGCGAGTGATCTCGGACATTGGACCTTCCGCTTCGAGGTGAAGATGACCCGACGAGCCTACCGGCGCGCGGCGGGTGCGGTCTGCGTCAGTCGTGCTGCTGGCGGTATCGCAGGTACCAATGAAGTTGTGCGTCTGCATCCAGCGCCTCGAAATCATGCCCAGCGGCCTGTGCGAGGGCAGCGGTACCCTCCACCCGTTCGCGAAACCGGGCGGCGGCGGCGCGCACGGCGATCTCCGGGTCAACTCCCGCAGCACGGGCCACGGCGACCGCCGCAAAGATGACGTCACCCACCTCATGCTGGGAGGGGTCGACGCGCACCTCCCCCACCTCCTCGTCCAACTTATCGAGCGCGGCCCCCACGTCGGGGAATGCAAATCCGATACTTGCGGCTCGCTTCTGGGCCTTGGCCGCGTAGGCCAGCGCGGGGAGCCCGGGCGGCAACTCATGGAAGATGCCCTCGTCGGGTCGCTCAGCCCGCTTGCGCTGCTCCCAGATATCCACCACCGCACCGGCATTGGCGGCCGCCTGATCGCCGTACACATGGGGGTGGCGACTGATGAGCTTGTCGGCCTGCCCCCGGGCGACCGTGGCCAGGTCGGCGTGGCCATCCTCCTCGAGCAGAGCGGCGAGGAAAACCGACTGGAACAGCAGGTCGCCGATCTCGTCGGCCTGATGCGCGGGGTCGCCATCGGCCACCGCCTCGGCAACCTCAAACGCCTCCTCAACGGTGTGGGGCACGATGGTGGCCGCGGTCTGCACCCGGTCCCAAGGGCACTCAGCCCGGAGGCGCGACGCCACGACCGCGAGCTCGGCCACGCGGGTGCCGATGGCGCGGGCCCGCAGGATTTCGCGAGCCGGCACGGTGTGTGCCGTGGGATGTGCCGTGGCGATCATATGGGCCAACGGGTCGGGCGCAATCACGGTGCACTCGGCGGGCAGCGTGCGGAGGTCGTCGGGCAGGGGCGCCGCCACGACGCCGATCAGCCCCTCGACGGCCGGGTGGAGGGGAGGAGAGAAGACCGTGCCCGACAGAACGCGGATGGCATCCAGCGCAACCGAGGGCAGGGAGTCGGGATCGCCCGGGCCGAGGGCGATCACCCGGATCACGTTGCTATCCGCCCGTGGTGCTGGCGGGCTTCAGCGATTCGTCGGAGTACACGATGCGCGAGTCCCACTGCTTGAGCAGCTTGGTACGCCACTTCGCCTCTGCGGCGCTCTTCTTGATCTGCAATTGCTGGGTGATGATGTTCGTCTCGGCCTCGGCACACGGGATGTCGCGGGCAGGCGTCACCGTGGCGGTAATGATGTGCCACCCGAACTGTGTCTGCACCGGTGCGGAGATCTGGCCGTCGCCGAGTGCGAAGGCAACCTTCTCGAACTCGGGGACGAGGGCGCCCTTCGTGATGGCACCGAGGCTTCCGCCATGATTCTTTGAGCCGGGGTCTGTGGAGTCCTGCTTTGCGAGCGCGGCGAAGTTGGACGAGTTGACTATCGCGCTGATGCGGTCGGCCTCGGCCTTGGTCTTCACCAGAATATGTGAGGCCTCGCGACTGGCCGCCTGCTTGAACTCCTCTGGGTGCGCCTTGCAGTAGGCCAGCGCCTCGGCCGGGGTAAACGTGATGCCCTTGGTCACCCGGGCGACCAACTTGGGCTGTTCGAGATTGGTGCGAATGATGCGCGTGACGTCGGCCTTGGTGATGTTCGCCTTCTTGAGGAAGTCATCGAACTGCTTCTGGCTGCCGCTGAAGTTCGTTGTAATGATCTTCTTGGTCTCGGCCTTCAACTGCAGAGCGGTCGGCACGCAGGGCTTGCCGCACTTCTGTGCCTCCTGGTCAACGATGCGCTGAAATACCAGCGACGCAAGCGCGTTCTGCGCGAGGACTGCGTACTCGTCGGTTCCCTCCGCCGGGAAGGTCTGCTTCTGCTGCTCGGCTGCGGACTTCTGCTGCGAGAGCGCCTGATCGAGCTCCGACTGCGGGATGACCTGATCACCCACTTGGGCGACGCCGCCATCGACGACGCCTCCGCATCCGGTGAGGGCGATCGCTGCCAGAGCGACGCCGGCCGCGAACGCGGCAATTGCGGGGCGAAAGTGGGTCGGCACCGAAGAGGACTGTACCAGTGGTCGAGCGCCGTTCAGGCGCCCCCGGGCATGTCGTCACCACTGCCACGACGGCCGCGGTGGAACCTGAAACGGTGATCCTCGATCAGTGCCCGGTAGTCGCTACGCAAAACGATGAGCAGCACGCCCACCACGATGGCCACTGCCACCACGACCGACCACGGGCCGATGAGGCCGCGCAGTTGATCTGCGAGTGCCGTCGCGGCCAGGCTGCCACCGCCGACGCTGATGGCGTATCCGATGATGCGTCCCACGAAGACCGACACAGCCACCAGCCACAACTTGACGCGCACGAGGCCGGCCACGATGAACAGCACACCGGCCGGTGGCGGGGATGCCGCCAGCAGCACTGCCACGCCCAGGTCGCCCGCCGCCCCCTCGAGACGGCCGTGCAGGTATTCAAGGTTGCCGCGTGACCATCGGCCGAGCATCCGCTCGCCAGCGACCCGCGAGATGGCCACCAAGCCCACGCGCCCGACGGTGGTGCCGAATGCGCCGACGACGATGGCGAGGGGGATCGAGAGCTTGTACTCCACCACCATGTACGCAACCACGATCCACGACGGGAAGATCGGCAGCGGGATGAGGGCGAATCCCGCTGCGATGGCGCCCAGCACGAGGTAGATCACGGCACAGCGACCGGCGTTGCAAGGGCGTCGAGGGCGGCGATGGCGGCATCGATGCGCGCAGATGGATCGGACGTCGATGGAACGCTGATGAGGTTGTCGGTGGTGGAGTACAGCGCACCCTCCACCCCATCGCGCAGCGCCCGCATGCCCACTGAGTCCAGCGTGACCGGTCCGATGACCACACGTCCCGCCCGGGCTGCTGCCTGTCGTGCTCCGACGGCGCGCATGCGTAGGCGAAGACCCTGCACGCGCACGAGGGCATGGACTGGCTGGGGCAACTCACCGAACCGGTCCTCGACCTCTGAGGTGATTCGGTCGAGCGCGTCAGCATCGGGTGCGAGCGCGATGCGGCGATGCAGATCGATCTTGGCGGCCTCAAACGGCACGTAGTCGGCTGGGATGTACGCCGAGACAGGGATCTCCACCCGCACCTCCTCCTCGGGCGGCGGGTCACCGCGCCCAGCAGCGATGGCCTCCTGCAGCATCTCCACGTACATCTCGAAGCCCACGGCGGCGACGTGGCCGCTCTGCTCGTCGCCCAGCAGATTGCCTGCCCCCCGGATCTCGAGGTCGCGCATGGCGATTCGCAGACCGCTGCCAAGCTCGGTGTAGTCGGCCACGGCCCGCAGCCGTGCTGCCGCCTCACGGGTCACCGACGCCGGGTCGGGGTAGAAGAGATAGGCGTGGGCGGTCACATCGCTTCGCCCCACCCGTCCACGGATCTGGTAGAGCTGGCTCAGGCCGAGCAGGTCGGCCCGGTCCACGATGAGCGTGTTGGCCCGGGGGATGTCGATGCCCGACTCGATGATGCTCGTGGCCACCAGTACATCGGCCTCGGCCCGTACGAACGCCATCATCACGTCCTCGAGGGCCGACTCGTGCATCTGGCCGTGGGCCACCAGCACACGGAGGCCCGGCACCATTTCGCGCACGCGCTCGGCGGCCTCATCGATGGTCTCCACGCGATTGTGCAGATAGAACGCCTGCCCACCGCGCTCCACCTCGCGCGTGAGCGCGGGGATGACCACCTGCTCGTCGAACTCCCCCACGTGCGTGGCGATGGGTCGTCGGCCGGCGGGGGGCGTTTCGATCACGCTGATGTCACGCAGCCCCGACAGAGACATTTGCAGGGTGCGCGGGATGGGGGTGGCGCTGAGCGCGAGTACGTCCACCCTGAGACGGAGTTGGCGTAGCGCCTCCTTCTGCGACACCCCGAACCGCTGCTCCTCGTCCACGATGACCAGGCCGAGGTCTTTGGGCTGCACGTCCATCGACAGCACCCGATGGGTGCCGATGAGGATGTCGAGCTCGCCCGTCTTAAAGCGCCCGAGCACCGCCTTTACCTCGGCTGCGGTCCGGAACCGGTTCACCATGTCAACGCTCACGGGCAGTTCGGCGAAGCGCTCCCGGAAGGTTGCCAGATGCTGTTGGGCCAGGATGGTGGTGGGCACCAGCACGAGTACCTGCTTGCCACCGGCCGCCGCCTTGAAGGCCGCGCGCATGGCCACCTCGGTCTTCCCGAACCCCACGTCCCCGCACACAAGCCGGTCCATGGGTGATGGCCGTTCCATGTCCTCGGTCACCTCGTCAATCGCCCGCTGCTGATCCGGCGTTTCGTGGTGACTGAAGCGGCGCTCAAGCTCGCGGGTGAGGTCATCGTCTGGCGGAAACGCGAAGCCCTCTGCGCGCCCCCGCGCTTCGTACAACGAGATGAGCTCACCCGCCAGCTCGCGTACTGCCGCACGGGCGCGGGCCTTCATCGCGCTCCAGGACTTGCCGCCCAACTTCGACAGCGCGGGTGCGCTGCCGTCGGCACCGACGTAGCGCGACACCTTCTCGAGGTGGTCGTGGGGGACGTACAGGCGGTCGTCACCCGCGAACACGAGCGCCAGGTAATCGCGTGTGACGTTGGCCACAGTGCGGGTCTCAAAACCCTCGAGCCGTCCGATGCCCTGATCCTCGTGCACGACGTAGTCGCCCACCTTGAGATCAAGGAATGATGCGATGTGGCGGCCGGCGGTGAGTGGGGCGCGGGCCCCGGGGCGGCGTCGCCGGATGAGCGTGCCGTCGGGCACCACAGCCAGACCGAGGTCGCGCGACACGAACCCCGTGCGGAGGTCGAGGTGGGTAAATGCCACCGAGCCCTCCGGTGGCACCCGGCCGTCGGCATCCATGATCACGGGGGCCACCCGAGTCACGAGGTGCTGCGTGCGCTCCATGTTTCCGCGCCGCGCGAAGCACACCACCAGCCGTTGGCGATCAGCCGACAAGCGGGCCATCTCGGACTCTGCCTCGGCCATACCCCGGGTGGCGAATCGGGCCTCACGCACGTCGAATGCCGGGGCCTCAGTACCAGACGGTACGCGCAGATCGAGCACCGCCAGGTCGTCAAGGCGCGAGATGAGCGTGGCCGGATCGTCGAGTGCACCAGCTGCGGCCTCGTCCTCCAACCGCTCGAGGGCCTCACGGAGTGCACCCTCATAGTCAGCCGGTTGCAGGCGAACCACGCGCGCGCCGCCGATGCCCGGATCGACGAGCGGGTCAACGAGCGGTACGTCGCCGGGCTCGGCTGCCGTCCAGATCCCAACCCGTGTGAGCGGCCGGATGGTCTTCTGGGTAAACAGCGAAAACGCGCGCAGCGACTCCACCTCGTCACCGAAACAGTCGATGCGCACCGGGCCGTCTGCGGTAGAGGGATAGACGTCGAGCAGGCCACCCCGCACGGCCATCTCTCCGCGCTCTTCCACCTGGGGTACGCGCTCATATCCCACCCCGGCAAGGCGGTCGACCAGGGCATCCATGTCAATGCGCATACCGGACTCCAGCACCACCTCATCGGCGCGGACATCACGTGCGGGCACCCGCTCCATGAGCGCGGGAGTACTGGCCACCACCACCTGTCCCGGCGCACCGAGCATGCCGAGCGCACGTGCGCGCAGGCCGACCAGGTGCGGGGAGATCCCCACCGCGCCTCCCGATACGGCGCCACGCGATGGCCACAGCGCAACGGCCGGAGGCCCAAGCAGGGCCTCAAGATCGGTCACGAGGTCGCGGGCCTCCTCGTCGCGTGCCGGTACCACCAGAAGCGGCTGGCCACAGCGCCGCGCAAGAGCAGCCAGCACCACAGCCCATGCCGGACGGCCGAGGGACAGGTGGCCGGCGTTGTGCCCCACGAGCAGACGATCGGCTGCTTCTCCCACCGGGCCAGATGCGAGCACCAGTTGGTCGAGCGGGGGCGTGCTCATACGGAACCCGGCCCGGGCTCGCCCGCATCGGTGGCGGTGGGGTCTGTGTCGCCTGGTGCATCGGCCCGACGGCGCTCGGTGCGTGCCCGGGCACGCTCACCCGCCGGTCGTGCATGAAATCGGGAGATGGCCTCGTCCATGCCGTCAGCCAGTACGGCCTCGGTCATGGTGAGGCCAGCCTCGATGAGCGTATGCACATCTGCCACCGGCTCGTCGAATGCGGCGAGCACCCATGCCGCTTCGTCACCGCGGAATGCGGCGGGCGCGCGCCCCACACCCACGCGAATACGCAGGAAGTCAGAACTGCCGAGCGCCGAGGTGATCGATCGCAGCCCATTGTGGCCGCCGTGTCCGCCACCACGCTTACCGCGCACCTCGCCAAATGGCACATCGATGTCGTCGTGCACCACCAGCACCTGCCCGGCGGCGGCATGAAGCGTGCCCGCGGCCGGGCCCACCGATGAACCGGAGTCGTTCATATATGTGGCGGGGATGAGCAGGGCCACGGGGCCAGATGGTCCACGGGCCTCTGCGTAGTGCCCCGCGTAGCGCGTGGCGAACCGGCCTGCGTCGAGGCAGAGCGCCAGTTCCTGCACCACGCGCTGACCCGCATTGTGGCGGGTGCGCGCGTACTTCGCGCCCGGATTCCCCAGACCGACCACCAGGCGGACCGGCGGCGCATCGGCTGCCGCGTCCGCCACTGGCCGCTACTCCTCCCCGGCTCCTGCGTCCTCCGACGAGTCGGACTCGACGGCGCCCTCGACGCCCTCTTCGCCAATGGTCTCGACGTCGGTGTCGGCCAGGTTCGCACGGGTAATCATGATCGAGGCGATACCGGCCTCGCCGTCGGTGATGATGGTGACGCCAGCAGGCGCGTTGAGGTCCGACACGTGCACCGAGCCACCCAGCTCAACCTCTGCGATGTCCAGCTCAATGGAGCGCGGCAGGGCATCCGGCAGGGCGCGCACGCGAACGGTGAGCGTGGTCTGGTCAAGGATGCCGCCTTCACGAACACCCACGGCCGAGCCGATGAGGATGACGGGCACGTCGGCCTCGACCTCGACGGTCAGGTCGACCTGCTGCAGGTCGAGGTGAGTGATGTCGTCACGCACCGGATCGCGATCCCACTGCTTGAACAGCACCGTGCGCGGAGGGTCGGAGTCGATGGTCAACTCGACGACCGCTGAACGCACACCACCGCGAGCGATGAGGCGACGGACCTCATACTCGTCCGCGAGGAAGGGCAGCGAGTCGCCGCCGGGCTGGTACAGCACGCCGGGCAGGCGCCCAGCCTTGCGAAGACGGCGCGTCTTGGCGCTACCGAACTCGGTGCGTGTGCTGACAGAAAGAGGAACGTGCTGCGACATCTGGTGAAGCCTTTCTGGGTGGGTCCGGACCGACGGGGGAGGATAGCGACTCAGGGGCCTTCTCTCACCCCAATCCGTTCATAAAGCTTGCGAAGGGGCTTTGGGGCCCACCAATTCCACTTCCCGAGCAGCGCCATGAGCGACGGAACGAGCAGTGCACGGACGATCGTGGCATCAAGTGCGACGGCCAGCGCAGTGCCGAGACCAAGCTCCTTGATGATGATGATGCGTGACGTTGCGAAGGCACCCATCGCGATGCAGAACAGCAGCGCTGCTCCCGTAACCACGCGCCCAGTGCGCTGCAGGCCGATGGCGACCGACTCGTGCTCGCCCACCCCACTGTCGCGCAGTTCCTTGATGCGTGACAGCAGAAATACCGCGTAATCGGTGGACAGCCCAAAAGCGAGCGCCCCGATAAGAATTGGCTGTGTCAGGTCAACCGCGCCGACCCCAGTGTACTGCAGCACTCCCTCGAGGCGACCATCTTGAAAGATGAGCACGAGTACGCCCAGCGTGGCGCCGAGCGTGAGCAGGTTCATGATCACCGCCTTGATGGGCAGGATCACCGATCCGGTCATCGCGAAGAGCGCGACGAGCGTGGCCAGCACGATTACCAGCACTGCCCAGGGCAGGTGCGCTGCCAAACTCGTGCGCTGACCGACAAATAGTGACGTAAAGCCACCGATGAGCGCCGGATATGGTCCCGCGCGGGCATCAATGGCATTCACCAAATCGATGCTGCGTTGGTTGAGGGGGGGCGCCTTGGAGTAGACGTCGACCTGCCACGTATTGCCGCCCAGATACCGGGCCGGGTGCACAGTCTCAACGTCAGGGAGCGCTAACACGCCCTTCGACCAGTCGGCGATCTTGGCTCTGGCCGCCGAGGTATCGGGCGCGGTGATCGCCGCGAAGATCAGTGAGTACCGATCATCCGGGAACTCAACGGTCAGCGTCTCGTCCACCTGGCGAGCCGCCGAGGTCGCTGGCAGCACGTTGGAGTCGGTTGTGGTGAACCGGATGCCAAGCGCCGGCAACGCCAACAGCACCATGAAGGCCCCACTCACAAGCGCCACGGCCACCGGTCGGCGCATAACGAACCTGGACAGCCGGTACCACCCGCCCGACTCCTCGACCGCATCTGCATGCTCGCTGCGTGCCCGCCAGCGCCGGGGAGCAAGTGCGTTGATGCGGTTTCCGAGCAGTGCCAGGACCGCGGGCAGCACCCCCACGGCGACGACGGCGGCGACCAGGGCCACCATCAGCCCTCCGAGTCCCATTGAGAACAGGAAGTTCTGGGGAAAGATCATGAGGCCCGCCAGCGCGGCACCCACCGTGATGGCGCTGAAGATGACGCTCTTGCCCGCGGTTCGGAGCGTGGCGGTGAGCGCGTCGAGGCCCGGGCCGGAGCGCGCGATCTCCTCGCGGTACCGCGACACGATGAGCAGGCTGTAATCGATTGCGAGCCCGAGGCCCAGGCCGGTTACCAGGTTGAGCGCGTACACGGACACGCCAAAGATCTGGTTGCTGACCCCGAGAAAGAAGAAACCCCCGAAGATGACGAGCGCGCCCATCACGGGCGGCAGCAGTGCGGCCACCAGCCCACGGAACACCCAGAGCGACACCAGGAAGAGCAGGGGGAAAGCGATCAGCTCGGCCCGGATGAGATCCTCGCCCACGATCGCGCTGGTCTCTGCGGCGGCGGTCCATCCCCCGCCCACCTGCACGCCATCCATATGCGAGAGCTTGTCGTGAAGACGTAGCGCCGCCACCTGCGACTGGCTGTCGTCGATGTTTCCGAAGTACGCGACCACGGTTGCCAGATCACCATTCCGTGACACCAGGCCGGCCCTGCCAGGCACCGGGCCCACCACGCGTGCCACATCTGGGTCGGCCTTCATGGTGTCGACTACATCCGCCAGTGCTGCCTGCCCCGTGGGTGATGCGATGGGCGTTCCGGGGTCGAGAATGGCCACCACCGATGGCACGGCGGATGCGCCGGTGGCGGCGACCACGGCATCCTGGGCCAGTACCGCCTGAGACGCGGGATCGTTGAAGCCACCCGACGACAACGATCCAACGAGGGCCGTGCCGATCCCGAGGGCGGCGGCACCCAGGATGAGCGCGATGATGATCACGCGAATCGGATGCGCCTGGGAGGTCCTCGCGATTCGGTCAAGCATGGGTCATCCGGGCTCTGGCGCGCACATCGAAACAACCTAGGATAAACGTGCCCGCCATTCCGCGAGGAACGGGCGCGCAGCGGCGCCGAGTCGGTACGCGCCCACTCCGTTGGCCACCATCTCGCGCCCGGCGGGCGTGGATTCTGCCAGATGCCATGCGCAGCGCTGGGGCGTCACACATCCACTGGGCAGGCGTCCAGCGGGGTAGGCGGTGCTGCCGGTCATCAGCAGGTGCAGGTGGTTGGGGTCGCCTCCTGCGCGGCGGTACTCGGCGGTCATCGCTGCTGGGGCCCGGGTCCATTCGCGAACCGAGAAGGGTGACGTACCGCCCGTCGCGGTTCCGTGGTACATCTCCATCCAGACCCCGCCGGCGCGGGCCAGGCCTGCCATCACGGTGCGGTAGGTGCGGAAATGGGGCTTGCCGTCGCGACCCAGGTTGCGGTTGGGGCCACGCCCCGCCGCGATCGCGGTACTCATGGCGGGAGCGAGGTACACGTTCACCCGCGATGCCCACGTTCCCCCATATGGCGAGGGTTCATCGAGCGCGGTAAATGCCGCTGCCAGACGTGAGGAGAGTGCCGGGGCGGGGGCCACTGGAACCCTGCCGCCCACCACCATCGGCGCAGCGGGATCGGCAGCCGCCGGAATGATCTCGTCGAGCCCCACCACATGCGACGGGGCGTCATCAATCGCGGCGCGGATGACGTCGGCCATCTCACCCGGGGACAGGTCCATGAGCTCATCAATGGTGACCTTCCCCACCATCCACTGCTCGTCGGCCGCACCGAATAGTGCGCTGGTGGACGGCTCCTGACGCCGGGCGCCCTGTGCACCAGAGAGCCCGGCCGCACCGTCG
Source organism: Actinomycetota bacterium (assembly GCA_005800465.1). Taxonomy (GTDB): domain Bacteria; phylum Actinomycetota; class Thermoleophilia; order Miltoncostaeales; family Miltoncostaeaceae; genus SYFI01. The sequence continues at coordinate 11,319 of SYFI01000082.1, forward strand.
GACGGGCGCACGATGTCGCGCACTGCGGTGTCCATGTCGTAGAGCATTGCGGTGGCATGTGATCGCATGCGCGTCGTCACCCGTGCGGCCTCCGCGGCGCGGGTGCGGGCGACAGCGGGAAGCGAAAGAGTGGCAGTGGCCGTCTCACCGCTCGCAGTCCCGGCCACTGGATGGGCGGTCAACGTTGCCCCGGTGACGGCACGGACCCCTCCAGGGATGCGCACGAGCGTCTGCCCGGCCCCGAGCCACACGACCACTGATGAGACGGCGGCCGCGCGACTGGCGACGGTGAACGTGACCTCGGCAGGGCGACTGAGGGTCACGGCCACGCGGCCTGCACCGCCCGCGGGTGCCAGCGCGGTGAGCGCGGTGATGCGCGGCGGCGTGCTCTCCACGACGCGGGGCGCAGGCGTGCGGGGTGTCGGGCTGACGGGGTTCGAGGGAGTGCTTGGGGTGGTTGCGTGAGCCTCGATGGCAACGCCCGTTGGATCCGAGCAATTACCCACCCGGTCGCAGGCCCGCAGGTAGAGCGTGCCGCCCGCATCAGTTGCCGCCACGGCCACGCGCATACCGGTTACCGATGCCCAGGCGGTCTGCGTCCCCCCCTTCGACAGGAGTGACCACCCGTACGTCGTGGTGCCGGACCCTTGGTCGTATGACGCACCGAGCGCCACCGCCCCACCACTGGCATCCACCGTGATGCTCTTGGACGACACAGACGGCACCGCGGGAGGGTCGAAATCGCTGAGGAGCGAAATGGTTGTGGTGGCTCCTGTCAGGCCAGAACTCGCTCGCCGGTACGCCTGCACCGAAATAACATTGGATGTGGGAATCGCCACCGGCGCCTGGGCCTCGGTACCCCAGATTCCGTTCGGTGATTGGAATCGCACATACGACGTCCCCGCAGCGGCGTCACCGGCGGCCCGGGCCGCGCTTACCGTCTGGCCACCCACGATTGCCCGCCAGCCATCGGCCGTGATTCGTGGGCCGGACAACGTGATGGTGGGTGCGGCGGGACGCGTGATGACGATCGGCGTTGCGGCATCGCACCAGTCCACCACACCGGTCGGCGGAGTGAGCTCAACCCGCCACGACCACGAGCCGGTGGTCAGGCCAGGGATGGTCGTGGCGGTCGTTCTGGTTCCTGCAGTGCGGACGCCGCTGACCGTGGCCAGTTGGCTCCAGGCCGCACTACTGCCGTACGGGCGCGCGAGGATGCGAGCCGATCCATTTGATGCCCACGTGCTGGGGAGCACCCACTGGAACGAGGCGCGATCGGGAGAGGACAGCGAAACGGCACCAGTTGTGCAGGCGGTGCCGACCGCGCCCGCCGATGAGGCCAGCACGCCAGCCGTGCAGAGCGTGGCCGCAATGAGGGCGAGGGGCTTGGCGGCTGTCAGAGAGGGCGCCTGCACACCCACATGCTCCCTTCCCACCCAATCGGGTGGAGCCCGTCACCCCCATCGCTTACCGCCGGGGCGGCAAGTCTTTACAAATCGTTCACGGACCGGCCGTTGCGACACATGGCTGATCTGGTGCGCCGCTGGTGGCCGCGCATTCGGCGAGCGTCGTCACGGAGGGAACCTTTCCCCAACCCGCTCTGGCGCCGATCTCGATGAGGGTTGATGCAACGTCATCTGAGCGGTCGCCCACCACGAACCGCTTCTGGGGATCGGCCCGGTGCACCAACACGTAGCGGCCCGCTGGAACGTGCGTGATGTCGATGTACTGGAACTCAAGATTTGCGGCGTAGTCGTCGGCGTACCCCACGTCGATACCCATGCGCATGCGCGTGAGTCCGGGGAGAAACCGACCACAGTTGGTGTTGATGGCGGGTACCACGGGCGCGCCCGGCACCGGCGGCTCCATCGTGAAGCGGCTGCCGAGGCAGAAGCCCACCTTGTGCCCCTCACTTACGAGCACGCCGCTCACCGTGTCGCGCAATTCGAATGCTTCAAACTGAAGGACGTGCCAGTGGTTATGGCCGGACGGCGTGTACCGCATACCGCCCGCGATCGGCACGCGCACCCGGGTGCCATCGGTCTGCACGATCTCCTGAGTGACAGTCATCACAGAGCGGCGACGGTCGCGGGTTCCGTTGAGGATGAGCGGCCCTTGCCCGTCGTTGCCCACGGCCGACGCAAACGTGAGCACCACGCGCCCATGCGGCGCGGTGCGCGCCGAAATCCCGTACGGCGGCAGCTGGTGAAGATCGGGGAGCAGGCCACCATCGGTGACCACACCGCCCACGGCTGCGGTGACCACCGCCCCGAGCGCCACGACCATTGCGCCGATAAGCCCCGCGAGGATGGGCGGGCGCGTTGGAGATCGACGTGGCATGTGCCAAGGGTATTGCATGCTCGGGGGGCCATCAGGCGCGCAGGGTGTCACCATCGCCCCCATGCAAAGTGACGACGACGTGATGGTTCAGGTGGAGATCCCCGCGGGGTCCCGCAACAAGTACGAGATGGACGAGGAGAGCGGTCGCATCATGCTCGACCGCATGCTCTTTACGGCCATGCGGTACCCGGCCGACTACGGCTATATCGAGGGGACCCTCGCCGAAGATGGCGACCCTCTCGATGCCCTCGTGCTGCTGGGCGAGCCCACGTTCCTCGGCTGCTGGATCCGTGCCCGTCCCGTGGCGGTGTTCCACATGAGTGATGAGAAGGGACACGACGAGAAGGTCATCCTCGTGCCGCTGAAGGATCCGCAGTGGTCGGGTATAGAGGACATCACCGACGTGAACCCCAACCTGCTCAACGAGATTGAGCACTTCTTCACCGTCTA
>SYFI01000083.1 GCA_005800465.1 Actinomycetota bacterium
CGCGGCAACCCGCAGCGCCTCTAGCTCGGGCTCCTCAAATGAACGGCGCGCCATGCGCGGAGAATACCACCGGTCCGCAGCGCGCCGCGGGTCAGCCGGGTGCCAGCACCTGGGCTGGACGGGCAGCGGAGAGGGCATCCATCCACCGCACTGCGGCACCATTATCGCCCGTGGCCACAACCACCACGTCGGCCGCCCCAGCCGTTGACGACGGCACCTCAGCAACCACCCCCACCTGCCCCGCGTGAAGGAAGTCCGCGGTGGCCCCCGCGATGAGGGCGGCACCATCACTGCTCAGATCAACTGTCGTGGTGCGCAGACCGGATGCCGCAAGGCCTCCTGCCACCGCCCGGGCAACGGCGTCGGGCGAACGGCCCGGGCCAGCCTCCACGGCGTATGCCTGCACTCCACCGTCCAGCGAGGCGGTGGCGGTCAGGTCTGCCCCCCGGACGCCCGGGATCGTGCCCACCGGTGTGGCCGCGCCCTGCATGTCGCCTGCGGGCGTCGGGATACGGGGTAGAGGCCTGGCCGTAAGGGCCGGGGGAGATGCCCCCGTCGGACCGAACTGCATCCATGCCAACCCGGCAGCGGACCCCACGAGCGCAATCGACCCCACGGCGATCACCGCGAGGGTGCCGCGAGTACGACCACGGCGACCGGCGGCAGGTGTGATGCGGGGCATGGGAACAGTGGATCCGGGACCGGGGACGGCGGCGGCCAGGGCATCCACCAGCGCAGTTGCCGTACGCGGACGGTCGCGGGGATCCTTGGACAGTCCCCACGCGAGCGCCTGCTCCATCACCACCGGCAGGTTGCCGCGCACGCTGCGGGCGCGGGGCACGGCTCGCTCCATGTGTGCAAACAGCACGGTGCCCACCTCGACGTCCGGGTACGGTCGGGCACCGGTCAGCACTTCAAACGCCATGCAGGCGAAGCCGTAAATGTCTGCCGACGCCTGCGGGCGCTCCCCGGAGATGACCTCAGGGGCCATATACGCCGCTGTGCCAACCATCTGGCCGGGGATTGTGGTGGTACCACCAACCGGCCCGGCGACGCCGAAGTCGGCGAGCCATGCGTGTCCATCGGGTTCAAGAAGGACGTTGGCCGGCTTCACATCCCGGTGAAGGCGCCCCGCCTCGTGAGCCGCATCGAGCGCCGATGCCACCTGGCGCAGAATGCGGACCGCCTCTTCGGGCTCCAGCATGCCCCCGCGCAGCCGGTCGTCCAGGCTGCCCTCGGTTGCGAGATGCATGACGATCCACCCCACGCCGTCGCTCTCCCCTGCATCCAGCACCGGGATGACGTTCGGGTGCTCCAGTGCCACCAGCGCCTCCCACTCACGATGGAACCGCGTGCGGAAGCCGTCGTCGGCCCACACATGCGGATGGAAGATCTTGATGGCCGCCACACGACCAAGCGATACGTGGTGCGCGTGATGAACCGTTGCCTGGCCGCCGTGGGCGATGGGAGCCCCGACCACCCAGCGGCTGGCGATGATCCCGTCGTGGATACCCGCGCCGGCCGTGATGACTACCGCTTTCTCGGAATCAGGCGGCGCGCAGTGGCGAGGGCGGACGATCCGCCGAGTTCCCAATCGGCGTCCGATCCAATGGCAAGGGCACCCCAGCCGGGACGTTCGGTCGCGCCAGTGACCGATCCCACCTGGGCGTTCAGCACCAGATTGGCGCTACCGCCACGGATGATGAGCTCGGCCTGCGGGTCGCCGGTGCGCGGGAAGATCGCCGTGGCACCGTCATCGTGCTGGTCGATACGCGGGGCCGAAGACAGGTCGTTGAGTCCGAAATACACGGCGGTGGTTGCCTCACGCGCCTCAAGCGGTACCGTGGGAATGATGTCCTCAAGGCGGTAGAGCTCGGCCACGTTCGGAGTGAGCACGTACTCGGCCTCCTTCAGCACCGCGTACGGCACGCCCTCTGCCTTGCCGCGCTCGGGCCGCTCCTGCACCCAGTCGCGCACACGCAGCCACGAGCAGTAGCGGGCGTCGATGCCCTCTACGCGCACGGCCTCGATGTACGGACCCGGCTTCCGGTCTGGAGTGATGCCCATCACGATGACGCGACCGTAGTCGGAGAGCGCACCCGCAGCACGGCTGAGGCGTGCCTGGAGGTCTCCCTGGAACGCCAGGGATGTCTGGATGGCGAAGGCCCACTTCTTGTCCCGCTCCTGCACAACGATGTCGATGACGTCGTCACCGGCGGGCGCAAACTCGCGTACCACCGTGTTCTCGATACCGGGGATATCTTCGTCGGTGAACTCACGCAGCAGCGCGGTACGTGTGTCGTTGCCGGCAAGCGCCAGCACGGACGCGAGCACGTGGGTCCACTGCTCACGGGGGTCGGACTGGGCTGCAAACAGGCGCGGAACAGGCATGGATTACCTCACGGACGTGGACTTCGACCGCCGGGAGGGTACCGGACGCGGAGGTGTGTTCTGTTATTTTCTCAGGTGTCCTGAGGATCGACGTCAATGCCGATCCTCACACCTCCGGGAACCCCAGAGGCAGCAAGCACACGTCGCGTGGCCGTAGTGAGGGTTGACGACAAGGGTGCCTGCAGCAGTATCGCCCGGCGGGTACGCCCACGCAGTCGGTGAAGTCGCGACGGACCACGCACCGTCACCTCGGGATCGGCCATGGCCAGGTCCTCCGCCAGGGCCTCAGCCGCTTCGGCGACGCGCGCCGGGTTGTCACCCTCGATCACGATTCGCAGCAGGTGCCCATGCGGCGGCATACCCCTTGCCTGCCTGCGGCCGATCTCGCCCTCGAGAAACTCCTCCACCGCGTGCCGGGAGCCCAGTTGCACCGCGCGGGCAGCCGGCTCCCACGCCTGGACCACCACACGGGCAGGCTCACCCTTACGGCGCCCCGCGCGCCCCGCCAGTTGCACGATGAGTGAGAACGTGCGCTCCTCTGCGCGAAAGTCCGCATGCTGCAGCGCCGCATCGGCATCGAGCACCGCTGCCACCGTGACGTCGGGCAGGTCGTGGCCCTTGGCAACCATCTGCGTGCCCAGAAGGATCGCGGGACCGGGTGCACTGAACTCGGCGAGCAGGCCCACGATGCCACCGCGCTTCGCCGCATTGTCGGCATCGAGACGCACAAGGCGGGTGTCGGGCACCACATTTGCCAGAGCCTCTTCCAATGCCTGAGTACCAGAGCCCTGACGCCCCACGTTGACGGAGCGGCACGAGGAGCACGCGCCCGGCTGCTCGCATTCGAGCCCGCAGTGGTGGCACACCAGGCGCTCCGGGCCGCCATCGCGGTGCAGCACCATGGGCACATCGCAGTCGGGGCACCGGCGAATCCATCCGCAGTCGCGGCACAGCGTTATGCGCGAGAACCCACGGCGGTTCAGCAGCACGATGGCCTTATCGCCACGCTCCGCTGCCTCCTGCAAGGCGCGGGCCAGCGGCCGTGAGATCGGGCCCGCGTGCTCCTTACGCATATCCACAACATCAATTGGCGGCAGCACGGCGCCGTCGGCCCGCTCGGCCAGCGTGATGCGCGGAAGCGCATGCCAGGCCTCAGGGCGGGGCGTGGCGCTGCCGTACACCAGCGCTGCACCGGCATCGGTGGCGCGCTTGTACGCCACCTGCCGTGCGTCGTATCGCGGAGTGGAGTCCTGCTTGTACGACGAGTCGTGCTCCTCATCCACCACCACCAGACCGATATCGCGCAGCGGGGCGAACACCGCACTTCGGGCACCCATCACCACGTCGGCCTCCCCGGATCGGATGCGCCGGTCCTCGGCGGCGCGCTCGGCCGGTGCCAGTGCCGAGTGCCACACGGCCACACGCTCGCCCAGCCGGGCACGGAGCCGACCCAGAAACTGTGGGGTGAGGGCGATCTCGGGCACAAGCACCAGACTCGATCTGCCCCGGGCCCGCGCCGCCTCAATGGCGCGCAGGTAC
>SYFI01000084.1 GCA_005800465.1 Actinomycetota bacterium
ACGCCGTGACCGTTGCGGCCGGCCCCGGGAGAGCGGCGGACCTCCGCAAGACGTCGGTCGTGGCCAGCGATACGCGATCGGTGGCACCAGACACCACGCTCGACTCAAGCGTGGGCAGCAGCACCAGCAGCACCAGCAGGCTGGCGAGAGCGCCAACTGCAACGAACGACCCGATAAGCCAGGTCTGCAGGCCGGTGCGGCCCCTCGGACCCTGGCCCGTCGGCGGGACCTTGGTGGTCACCCGGGTGACCCGCCCTCCCGCCCGAGGGCGTAGCCCACCCCGCGCACGGTGCGAATGATCACGGGATTCGCATCATCGATCTCCACCTTCTGGCGCAGGTGACGTACGTGCACATCAACACTTCGCAGGTCTCCGTAGAACGAGCCCTTCCACAGGTGGTCCATCAGCTCCTCGCGGGTAAACACGCGGCGGGGTGATTTGAGCAGCTTGAGCAGGATCTCGAACTCGGAGTAGGTGAGGTTGACCGACTCGCCATCGCGGGTGACCGTTCGCGCTGCTGGGTCAACCTGCAAGTCGCCCAGGCGGATGGGCTCCTCGCCCGCGGAAGGGGTGGCCTTCGCCCGGCGCAGGTTGGCCTTTACCCGCGACACCAGTTCCCGCGGTGAGAATGGCTTGGTCACGTAATCGTCGGCACCCATCTCGAGGCCGAGCACCTTGTCCACCTCGTCGCCGCGTGCCGACAGCATGATGATGGGCACGTTGCGGTGCGCGCGAATACGCCTGCACACCTCCATGCCGTCAATGCCGGGCAGCATGAGGTCGAGTACCACCAGATCGATGGCCTCGCGCTCCATGATGTCGAGGGCGTCGTCGCCACGGCTGGCCGACACCACCTCGAAGCCGCCATCCTTCAGGGCGTACTCCACGATCGTGCGGATCGACTTCTCGTCGTCCACCACCAGAACCCGTTCAGCCATTTACACGCCCTCTTCCGTGAAACCCTGACGCGGTGATGGTACCCAGACCGGCACCATGCTGATCACCCGGCAAAGGTTCCCTAACGAGGTCCTAATCCATCCCCGGTACAAAGCAGCCCATACATTGATGCCATTCGAGCCCGGAGCCACGAGCCATGCAGGATGAGACGGACCCGACGACACCTGATGGCGGCAACACGCCCCCCAAGCCGAAGGGCATGAAGCGCGTGGGTGCGATCGCCCTCCCCGCCGTGGTGGGCGCTGTCACGGCGCTGGCGGTGCTTGCAGGTACCGGACAACTGGGGGGTGGCGACACGACCATCATCCGCGAGACGGCAAGTGGCGTTACCACCAGCGTGAGCTCTGCGCGCGACGCCGCTACCGAGGCCGAGAGCGCCGCCGTGCCATCGAAGGGGCTGTCGGTGGCCGAAGTGGTGAAGCGCAAGTCGCCGGCAGTGGTGTCCATCAGCAATGAGACCACCCAGGGTGGCAGCCTCGGGTCGGGATTCCTCATCGACGCTGCGGGCCACATCATCACCAATGCCCACGTCGTGGATAGCGCCTCCAAGACCACCGTCACGTTCGAGGACGGCACCGAGGCCGAGGGCACCATCCTTGGCGTGGACACGAGCACGGATGTCGCCGTGGTGAAGATCGACACGGTGCCCACCGGTGTGTCGCCCCTGCCGCTGGGCAACAGCGGCGGGCTGACGGTGGGCCAGGAGGTCGTGGCCATTGGGAACCCGTATGGCTACTCGGGCACCGCCACCACCGGCATCGTGTCGGCGCTGGAGCGGGTAATTGAGTCACCCAGCGGATTCACCATCCAGAACGCCATCCAGACCGACGCCGCCATCAACCAGGGCAACTCCGGCGGACCGCTGTTCGACCGCGACGGCCGGGTGATCGGCATCAACTCGCAGATCGCCAGTAAGAACGGCGGCAACGTCGGCATCGGATTCGCCGTGCCCATCGACACCGTGCGGCCGATCGTCGCGTCGATCATCGCCAGTGGCACAGCCCAGCACGCATGGATTGGCATCCAGGGGCGCGAGCTCACGCCGGGGCTTGCCGAGAAGCTGGGGCTTGTGGGCAAGCGTGGGGTGATCGTGGCCTCGCTGGATGACCGCGGGCCAGCGAACGACGCGGGCATGAAGGCCGCCGACAGCGCCGATGCCGCCGTGCCAAAGGGCGGCGACCTGATCGTGGCCGTCAACGGAACGCCCATCGCCGACATGGCCGATGTGTCGAAGGCAGTGGCAAATCGCAAGGTGGGCGACCAGATCACCCTCACAGTGCTTCGCGACGGCAAGTCCGAGACGCTCACACTCACACTGAAGGACCGGCCGGCCGACGTCGGCGCAAAGAAGTAGGCAAGGCCGCTGCTGGTGGCGGCGCGCTGGCCTATGCTGGATGGCGTGTCGTCGCCATCCAGCATCCGCGCCGCCACGCCGCGTGACGCGGCGGAGATCGGTGCAATCTACGACGAGGCCATCGCGAGCGGGGTGGCCACATTCGCCACCGGTCCGCACGACGTCGATGAGCGAACGGGCTGGCTCAACGGCCGCGGTGATCGTGCCCCGGTGTGGGTGCTCGACGATGCTCAGGGCGTGGTCGCGTGGTCGGCCCTTGCCCCGTTCTCGCACCGGTACTGGTACGACGGCGTGGGCGAGTACACGGTGTACGTGGCCGAACGCGCACATGGGCAGGGCATCGGCGGGCGCATGCTTGATGCCCTCATCACCCAGGCCGTGGCGCTCGGATACTGGAAACTGGTGGGGATGATCCTCGAGGGCAACGAGGGCGGGCGGGCGCTGGCTGCCAGTCGGGGCTTTCGTGACGTCGGCACACACCAGGCCCACGGCCGGGTGGCCGGTGAGTGGCGCGACGTCACCGTGATGGAACTCCACCTGGAGCCGACGTCGTGAACGTCGTCGCCGAGCCGGAGGAGTACATGGCGGGCCTGTGGGGCCTGCCCACCATCTTTCTCATCCCCAACAACCAGTACGGCATGGGCACGTCGCTGGAGCATCCCGCCGCACTGCTGGTGTGATGCGTCCAGCACTCCTCGCGAGCACCGAGCGCATCGGCTACATCGCGGCCTGGGACGAGCAACGGCGCCTTGCCGACCTGGTGCGCTCGGGCGATTCGCCCACTGTCATCTGGCTGCTCGAGCACGACCCCGTGTACACCTACGGCCGCCACGGCTCGCGCGAGGACCTGTTCATCACCGACGAGGTGCTCGCCGGCATGGGTGCCACTTGCGTGGCCACCGACCGTGGCGGGCAGATGACGTGGCACGGCCCCGGCCAGACCACCGGCTACGTGCTCGGCGACCTTCGTGGCGGCCGCGGGGTACGGAGGTTCGTCGGGGCGCTGGTGGATGCCATGACCGACGCCTGCCACGCCTGTGGGGTGCCCGCCGCAGAGTCGGATCACGAGCGCATGGGCACCTATGTGGAGGGTCGCAAGGTGGGGAGTGTGGGGATACGCGTGGCCGAGGGCGTAAGTCTGCATGGCATCGCGCTCAACCGCGATCCGGACCTTGAATGGTTTCGCATCATGTCTGCGTGCGGCGCGCCGGATGTTGTGGCCACCTCCATCGCGGCCGAGGGCGGCGATGCCGACCGGGTCCGGGCTGAGGACGCCCTGGCACAGGCACTGGCCAACCGGCTGGACCTCCGCCCCGAGCCAGCGGGACTCATCTCCTAGGCCAGCATCCGTTCCCAGGCCACGAGCGCCTCGCCGATAACGGCGTGGGCCTCGGGATCGCCACCCACTTCAGCGACGAGTTCTTCGAGTTCATCCGGCCCCAGATCAAACGGCTCGGTGTCGGGCCGCGCCGCGTGGAGGAGCTCCGCGAGCGCCTCGGCGTCTGGCGTCATGGCAGCAGGTTTACCGCTGCCGCGAGCGCGAGGATGAGCACCATCACGCCATATCCGGTGTAGGCCTCACCCAGCAGGAAGATGGACAGCGCCACCAGCACCACCGACAGGCCCACCCAGAATCCCTTGGGGATACCGGATGCACCAAAGCCCCAGCCCCCCACGGGTGGTCCTGAGGGCAATCTGCGACGACCGCTGTCGGGGTTTGGAGCCATATGTGAATCTTAGCCGCGGGCGAGGTGGCTTCCTGCATCCCCGCAACACCGACGATCGCGAGCAGTACGCCAAAGATCACGGCAAAGAATGAGGCCACCCACTCATCGCGGGCACCACGTGACGCCAGGGTGAGATTGAACCCTGTGACCGCCACCATGTAGCAACCGAATACCAAGAACGTCGCCGAGTACACCGGCAGATCCCAGTTGAAGATGACCGCGATGGTCGCGGGCACCGCTGCCGCCATGTTCGCAGGGCCCGCCTCGATCTGAAACGGAGTGGTCGTCCCGGTGTCCCATCCCATGCGCGCAGCATCGCCCCGGTTGAGCGATGAATGCCGCACGAACGAGATGATGCCCGCCAGGCCGACGGCAAGAAGGGTGGCCCACCGCAGGTCGGGTTGGGGATCGAACACCGTCGGGAATGCAAGGCCGAGGCCACCCGCACCCACGGTGTATGCGAATGCCATCGTGAAGGCGGCTCGTGCTTTTGATCAAACGTGCCCATCTACTCCGTTTCAGATTCGCATCTCCGACGCGATACCACTCACAACGGAGGCAGCCGATCGCTAGGCTCCTTCATGTCGCTCACCCCGAAAGCAGGAGAATTCGCATGGCGCTTGAGATCGGAACCGAGGCTCCAGACTTCACCTTGGCAGGTAGCGATGGCGAAGAGGTGACCCTCTCGCAGTTCCGCGGGCAGCCCGTCTACCTCAACTTCTACCCGCTGGCCTTTTCGCCCGTATGCACCGACTGGTTCACCGCCATCGTCAGCGACGACTCACCCTACGCGGGTGCTGTGATCATCGGCGTGAGCATTGACAGCAAGTTCACGCTCGCCGCCTTCAAGGAGCAGATGACGGCCGATAACGTGCACTTTCTCGCCGACTTCCATCCGAAGGGTGCAGTGGCGCAGACATACGACGTGTACCTGGAGCAGGCCGGCATCGCCGGGCGTGCCACCTACGTGATCGACGCCAACGGCATCATCGTGGACGTCGACCATGTGGCCCCGCTTGAGACCCCGGATGCCGACCGGCTCATCGCGTCGCTCCAGACCTGCAAGGGATAGGGGCAACGATGTTTCTGCTGCTGGGGCGGTACCTCAAGCCGGTCGACGAGGTTGAGGAGCATCTCGACGCGCATCGTGCGTGGGTGCGTGATCACGTCAAGGCAGGCGTCTTCATCGCAGCCGGGCGCGAGATACCGCTCCAGGGCGGCCTCATCGTGGCAACTGGCGTCACCCCTGACGAAGTGGACGCGATCATCGCGAAGGACCCGTACTTCATCCAGAAGGTCGCCGAGTACGACGTGCGTGAGTACGACGTGGTGCTGGCCACCCCGGGCACCGAGGCGCTGCAGGGCTGAAGAAGCCCCCGGCCCCCACGAGGCCACCGCGGCAGCGCAGAGGGGACCTCAGGTACCGGCGGAGCATTCTCGAGCGTTTTCCCACACGATGGGGACAGAGCGCGCCCATTCAGTGATCAGCG
>SYFI01000085.1 GCA_005800465.1 Actinomycetota bacterium
CACCGGACGGGTTAACGGCAATCTTACCGTCCAGCCAGGTGGATCCATCCTTCGCACCCTTCCAACCTTGGCCCATCTTCGCGAAGCCCAGGCCCTCGATACCGAGCGGCTCCTGAATGGCAAATGAGTTGTAGATCTCGGCCACGTCGATGTCCTTCGCCGTGACGCCAGCCATCTCGTACGCCCTGGTCGCGGGGCGGTGGAAGAGGTTGTAGGCGTCATCAAGCGTGTCGGACGCCTGGTACCACGTACCTGAGGCCATCGACGTTGCCGTCACGTACACCTGCGGCCGGTTGGGCTGAGCCCGCAGGATCTCCTCGCGGCACAGCACCAGCGCCGACGCGGCGTCGGTCATGGGGCACACCTCATACAGCTTGAGCGGGTCAGCCACCTTGGGGCTGTTCATCACCTCTTCCACCGTGCACTCAAAGCGCAGGTGGGCGGAAGGGTTACGGGCGCCGTAGAAGTGATTCTTGACCGACGTGTGGGCGAGGTCCTCCTCACTCACGCCATAGGCCTGCATGTACTTGCGGGCCGTCAGCGCAGTGCCCGACGGGAAGGTGAGCCCGGAGAAGTACTCCTCCTTGCTGTCGGCGGCCTGGGCGATGATCGATGTGCCCTCGACGGTGGCGAGGTCGTTCATCTTCTCCATGCCCAACACCATGACGGTGTCGTACAGGCCCGAGGCGATTGCCACGCAGCCGAGGTGCAGGGCCCATGCGCCGGTGCCGCAAGCGGCCTCCACGCGCACCGCACCAGCCGGGACCACGCCCAGGTGATGTGCGGCCATCAGCGCCGTTGAGTTCTCGTAGTTGAAGCCCACCGAACCCACGTTGCCCACGTACAGCATCTGGATCTCGGATGGGTCAACCCCGGCGTCGGCCAGAGCCTTGCGGCCGGCCTCCACGCCCAGGTCCTTCAACGACTTCTCATGCTGGATCTTGTGGGGGGTCTTACCGATCCCCAGAACGCCAACGCGCATGCTCATCAGGATCCTCCGCCCTAGTGGGGCTGCTGCTGGCGGCCCTCGGTCCAGCGATAGTAGGTGCCGAGGGCGATGGGCTCGCCCCCGTCGATCATCCCGCGCGTGCCGATGCCCTTGGGCTTGGCCGTGACGGTGATCTCCTGTGCAACCGCCTCACCACCGCCATAGGCGAGTGCGAGGAGGCTGGATCCCTTCCGTGATGCATCGAGGCCGAGGCAGAGGGCGAGGCCGACTGATGCGGCGCCCACGTTGCCGATGTCGCCGACAAACGATGTGCCCTCTATCTGCTCAGGCCGTGCGCCCAACTTGCTCAGGCTCCGCAGCACCTGAGGGTGCGGCTGGCTGGGACAGATCGACGTATACCTGCCGGTCTCGCGCTTGGTGATGGCCGCAAGCGCCTTGGCAGCCCGGGCAGTCACCTTGCCGTACGAGTCGAAGAGCACCTCCAGGCGGAAGCGCGGCTCCTGCTCACGGCCCAGCAGCCAGACGTCAAACACTTCATCTGCCGCCCGGGCCTGTGGCCCCAGCGTGGCAAAGCCACTCTTGCCCGGGTCCACCAGAAATGCAGCGGCGGCACCGGCCGACAGCACGTCGGCCACGCGATCGCGGTAGGCCACCAGATGGTCGGTGGCCACTACGAGCGTGGGGCCCACGTCGAGGGTTGCGGCGATGCGAAATGCGTCGAGCAACCCATTGGCGTTGGCACCGAGGTCGATGTGCATGGCACCGTCATCAAGGCGCAGTGCCCGCGACAACGTGGCCGACATCTTGCGAAGCCCGAAGGGGGGGGCCTGGGTGGCCGTAATAACGGCACCCACGCCCCGCTCGCCCTTCAGTGCGTCGCGACTGGCCTCAAACGCCATCGTGAGGGTGTCCTCATCGATGGACGGCGTTGCCAGCGCGCGCGACCGGGCCCGGCCCGGTCGCCCGTAGAACTTCTGGATCTCACCGAGCGGAGCCCGGTACTGGGGTACGTAGGCCCCGTAGCTGGTGAGTGTTGCCATGACCTAGCGCTTCACCTTCACGCCGGCCTCCTCGCGGTCCCATGTGTCTGCAGTGATGCCCTCGTCGCGCAGCTTCACCTTCTGCACGCGCTCGGTGGGCGTCTTCGGGAGCGAGTCCACGAAGCGGATGTAGCGGGGAACCATGAAGTACGGCATGCGCTCGGCCATGAACTCGGTGATCTCCACCGGGTCCGGAGCGGCACCCTCGGGGATGCAGACGATCATGATCTCGTCCTCGCTCGATGCACCCTCGCCGGCCTTCACGCCGATGGCGGCGGCCTCCTTGATGCCGGGGTGCTCGGAGACCTGACGCTCAACCTCCATGGACGACACGTTCTCGCCACGACGGCGGATGTAGTCCTTCACGCGGTCCATGAAGTAGATGTAGCCGTCGGCATCCATGCGGCCGAGGTCGCCGGTGTGCAACTTGAGGTTGCGGAAGTCCTCAGCCGTCTTCTCGGGCATGCCATAATAGGCGCGCATGACGATGTTCGGGATCTTCATGTCCACGACGATCTCGCCAGGGGTCTCCGGCGGGAGCGGACGATCGGTGCCGGGCTCCACGATGGTCACCTCGTAGCCAGGGTTGGCCACGCCGATGGTGCCGGGAACCGGGTCGCGCGTCGGGTCCATGTAGGTGGCCATACCGGTCTCGGTGAGTCCGTAGCCCTCAATGAACTTGACGCCGAAGCGCTCCTGAAAGTCGTAGTAGATGTCCTTCGGCGCCGGAGCGGCGAAGACCGTGTGGACCGTGTGCTTCTTGTCCAGGTCCGACTCGGGGATGTTCCAAATGAAGTACGACACCGCACCAATCGAGTTGAAGACCGTGGCCTCCGCGTCGATGACCTGCTGCCAGAAGCGGCTCGATGAGAACCGCTCGGTGTAGGCGATGCGACCGCCGGCCACCATCGCCGGGTAGCCGGACAGCACCTGCGCGTTGCTGTGAAACAGCGGCAGACACGAGAAGAACGTGTCGTCTGCCAGGTCCTCGATGGAGCGACCGGAGGTCTTGGACACAACCTCCAACAGGCCGCGTGCCGAGAAGTAGTCGGCTGCGTTCTGCTTGATGACACCCTTCGAGCGACCCGTGGTGCCCGAGGTGAACATGATGCGGGCGTCATCCACCCACGAGTACTCCACGCCGTCGGGCTCGGAGTCCGACGCATCCATGAACGCCGTAAGCGGCTCCCACTTCAGCGACGGGTCGGGACCCTCCTGCGCACCGGTGTGCATCACGATGACGTGCTCGAGAAGCGGCAGCTCCTTGATGACGAAGTCCAGACGGTCGAGGAACACATCGGAGATGATGAGATTCTTGGCCTCGACCAGGTTGATGGTCCAGGACAGGAAGTCGCCCTTGTACGCCGTGTTGATCGAGCTCATCACGGCGCCAGCCTTGAGGATTCCGTACCAGACCGGCAGGAACTCCTCGCAGTTCGGCAGCATCACCGACACCGACTCGCTCTTCTCCACGCCACGGGCGAGGAGGGCGTTGGCCACGCGGTTCGAGCGGGCATTCACTTCGCCGTAGCTCACCCACGGGTTATCTGCGAACTTCAGATAATCCTTGTCCGGATGCGCCTCGGCGCGGTCCCTGAGGACATTCGCGAGGATCCATTTCGTCGGATCATCATTTGCGTACCAATCACTCCACTCGGCCATCGCCGTTATCTCCTTCGTCTGCTCGTCGTGTCTTGCCGCGGCATCAGCCGGCGGGGGTGAACCTGGGCATTGTCACTTCGTCAGTCACGTCATCGAAGAGGATCTTGACCTTCATGCCAATCGTGACGTCCTCAGGATCGAGGGAGGGGTAGCCCTCCTCGTCCTTCACGAGGATGCTCATCATGCGGGGACCTTCTTCGAGGTCGATCAACGCCACGATGTGCGGCGGGTCGCCCTTGTATGCCTTGCTCGGCCCCATGAAGTGAGTCGAGTAGGTGTAGATGGTGCCGTTGCCGGTGGCGTCCATCCAGCTGGTGGCGTTCAGCGTGCCCGGCGCATACTTGCGCGGGTACCAAAACGGTTTGCCGGCGTCGTCACACGGGATGATGAACCGGTGCTCCTTGAGGGCCTCCCAGAAGGTGGCGTCCTCCGGACGAAGGTCCGGGAGCGGCTTGGTGTATGCAGGCTTCTCTGACATTGCTCGGTGTCTCCTCAGTCGTCTCGGTGGTGAGCGGAACTACGCCGCAGAGGGCGACTCGCTGGACAGGACCAGCGCGCTCGTGGCCGCGAGGATGCCGCCCGAGCCATTCGTGATTGCGAGCTTGGCGTCCGGAACCTGGTGATTACCGCCGTTGAACTCGGTCTTCGCGGAGTCATCCGCCTCACCGCGAAGCTGCAGCACAGCCTCCACGATGTGGTGCATGGCGCCAAGGTGTGCCTGACGGATCAGACCACCGTGGGTGTTCATGGGGAGCTTGCCGCCAAGCTTCGCGTGGCCCTCCATCACCCAATCGCCGGCCTCGCCGGGTCCACACACGCCAAAGCCCTCGAGGGCGATGAGCGGAGTGAACGAGAACGAGTCGTAGATCTCGGCCACGTCAAGGTCCTGCGCGGTGATACCGGCGACCTCCATGGCACGGCGACCCGCGCGGCCGAGGCCGTCGCGGACGGAGGCCACCGAGTCGGCCTGCGAGATGTACTGGTGCGAGAAGCCCTCACCGATACCGGTGATGTACACGGGCTTCTTCTTCATGTTCTTGGCGCGCGCGGCCGTGGTGACGATGAACGCGGCGGCACCGTCGGAGACCAGCGAGCAGTCAAGGGCATGGAATGGCGTGGCGATCCAGCGGCTTTCCATGACCTCTTCAACCGTGACCACGTCGCGGAGCATGGCGTTCCACTTAAGAGCGGCGTGCTCGGACTGCGTGGCGACGACGGCCGCGAGGGCCTCCTGCGGGATGTCGTGCTCGTACATGTACCGCTGGGCCAGAAGGCCGTAACCACCGATGGTGGTGAGGCCGAACGGCGCCTCGTAGGCACCGTGGCTCATCTCGCGGGCCATGGCGATCATGCCCGACGACGAGATACCCGTACGGGTGTTGTCACCGCGGACGCACAGGATGGTCTCGGCGAGGCCGGCGTCAATCGCCATCGCAGCCTGCACAGCCATAAGCGGGGCGGTGGCGCCACCGACAGCAACTGAGGAGAAGTAGCCCGGCTTCATGCCCATGTAATCGGCCAGGGTCGTGGAGTGCATCAGGGTGGACTCCACAAAGGAGAACGCCGTGACGATGCCGTCGACGTCATTGAGCTCAAGCCCAGCGTCGTCGAGCGCGATCTTGGTGACCTCGGCCAGCAGCTCAAACGAGCCGCGGTCGCTGATGATGCCCTGCTCGGTCTCGCCGACACCTGCGATGCAGATGCCCTTTGCGAGCATGCGGCGTGCTTCCTTGACGTCGGGGGTACCCTCGGCCATTCTCGTCCTCCTGAGCCTCACAGCCCCGAACGCACTGACCGCGGCCCGATCCAGAAGGGATACGGAGCCGCGGTGACGTCGCCCGGAACCTCGGTCGCGCGGCCCTCGAAATGGACCGCTCTTTCGCCGGTTTGGGACCATACCCAACCCCGGCACTTTGTGTCGGATGAACCGAAGTGGTCGGGGACGACAATCACCCCGCTGCGGAGACCACCGTTACCGGCGGTCACCCCGCGTAGGTGATGCCCTGCCCCGCCCGGAGGTCGGCGATGCCCTGCGCGCACACCCCGTATTCGAGCCACGGGCATCCCTCGCACAGGGTTGCGAGATCGTCGGGGGCCACCCTGTCGCGCACTCGCTGCTGCAAGTCGGCCCAGGGCATGACATCCCCGGTCTCCACGCCAAGCACCTCGGCCACGCGAATATCCTGTTTCACCACTCCCAGTCCGTACCGCAGGCATCCACCGGCGCCAAGCGACGGGCACGACCTGCACACGGTGTCGGACCCAATGCGCACGCATACCTGCGTGGCGGGCTCATCGCGCAGCGTGCTAACGACCTGCGAAAGCGCAGCGACGAAGCCGTCGGAGTAGCCCATTCCCCTGAATCCGTGAACGCACAGCGCGTGATGGGCAGAGATATCCACGGGGCGCCGGGTGAGTGGTCCGTCGCCCGGAGAGGTCATCGTGCTGGCACGGATGCGGCCGCGCTGCACTCCGTCAGAGCGCAGGAGGTGATCGGCGTCATTGGTCGCCGGCAGGAGCGCCAGCCTCGGTGAGCGCCGATGCCACGGCCTCGGTGAGGAACTGCACGCGGGCCCAGAGCAGCGCGGCCTCACGGGCACGCGCGCCCTCGGGCGTGCGCTCCCACAGAGTGGCGGCCTCCTCGGAACCAGAAAGCCCCTCGGGTGTGGTGCGCGCGATGGCGGCGTCGATGAGTTCGCGATTACGAAGCAGGTGCTCAGATTGCCACTCGGTTACACGACGGGTAAAGGCCGGCCCCTCGTCGCCACCCGGACGGCACATGAACCCGATTCCCTCAGAAAACAGGCGGCCCAGCGAACGCAGCTCCACTTCGCGACGCTCGTCAGCGGGGTCGCCGGCACGGCCGCGCTGCTCGGCCCGGGCATCCTCATCCAGACGCAAGGCCTCCAGCCGCTCATCACCCGCAATCAGGAACTCGGTCATACGTGTGGCGAGGTCGGTGGGCGCTCCAGGCCATTTCGCCTCGATTGCGGCGGCCAGATGCGACAACCACGCGCGGGCGCTTGCAGCGCGGGCGCGGTGCAGACGCTCCTCGGGGCTCGGCAACTGCCCGCCCTCGGCCGCCATGAACTCCTGCACGAGCCCGCGCGAACCCTCAGTGCGCATGCGGTCGTCGAGGGCCGGACGGTTCTCCAGCATCCAGGTGACAAGCACCTGACCCAGATCGCCTAGGCTGTTGTCGGTCGTACCAGGCACGCGACCACGCTACCATCGCTACCAGTATGCGGGAACCGACAGCGGCGAGAAGGAGAAACGGTGGCGGACGACCCCTTTTACAACAAAGAAACTGATACCTACCGCGTTATTCACAACGGGCACCCAAGTGCTTCTGCTGTGACCAACACAGAGGGTGTCACAGTGTTCTTCGATCCCGAGACGCACGAGGTGCTCGGGTTCACCATCGCTGAGTTCTCAAAGTATTACGACGACCACGTCACAGACGAGGGCGAGTTTGAGGTAGTGCTCCCGGCACGTGTGCCGGCGAACATAGAAGAAGAGATGGACTTCGACGAGGAGACCATCACCAATAACGTGCGGATCGCGGAGATCTACTAGGTCTGCACGTCACGGTTGTGAGTTCGCGCGGAAACCCGAACGGCGAATTGCCTTCTCCTCTCGCGGTGGGGCACCCGGTGCCGGGATACCCCGTATCTCATGCAGCAGTCATCGATTACCCGGAGGTGAGAGCGGATGTACGTCCGTCCCGCCCCGGGTGATTGACCTGCCTGAGCACCGATGGCCTATTTGGCCAGTGGCGAGGGAGCCAGCTGGTGGGCCACGGCCGTGATGACCTCGGGGCTCGGCCAGCGGATGACCAATTCCGCATAGCGGTCGTACTGGGTCGGGGTGCTGCCCACCAGCGCCACGCGGCCGCTGTGCTTCAGTGGTACCGACGGCAACATGGCCATGGGGTCGGTACGCAACTGGGTATCAAGGACGACGAACAGGTCGCACCAGGCGGCCAGATCCCAGGCCTTGATGATTGCGCTCTCCACCAGGGGCTCCCCCCACACGGTGCCGGTGGGGCGCAGGGGGTATCCGCACTCGTCCCGGGTGCAGCGGGGCACGCCATCGTCTGCCGCCCCGGCCAGCGCAACCACCTCCGACAGCGAATACACATCGCGACACCGGTCGCAGCGGCCTGACATCACGTTTGCATGCACCTCAACAACCTCGGGACTCCCCGCCTTACGATGCAGGTCGTCCACTGCCTGAGTGATGAGCCCCTTGATCACTCCCGCCGTCTGCAGACGGGCAATTGCCCCGTGCTCGGCACGGGGTGCGCGCGAGGCCGACTCAATGGCCAGGGGCAGCCACTGCTCCCAGAAGCGGGCGGGTTCGGCAGTAAGCACCTCAAGGCTCACAACATCGCTCCACGACGACCCGGCGGCCTTCGCCTCGGTCTCCTCGATCGCACCCAGGCGAACGCCGGTGAGCACGACACAGCGCTCGGCCCCACCCATCAGTTCCGTGAGCCGGGCGACATCCTTCTGCAGCAACTCGTCCATCTGCGGATCCTAGGGGGCCACAATCTCCACGCGCTGGAGACCGCGCAGCGCACGGATGCCCACCAGCCCCACCCAGAGCGCGGCCAGGGCCGCGGCAATCGACAGAATTGCCAGTGCCCACGTGAGGCCAATCATGTCGGCGATGACGCCCACGATGATGAGCGGCGCGGAAAAGCCGCCCAGGTAGCAGGCCACGTAATACGCCGACAGCAGCTTGCCCCGGTCCTCGGGCGGGGCGATCTCTGTGCACAGATCGATTCCACCCTTGAACACCAGGCCGCATGCGGCACCGGTGACGGCGACGCTGGCCAGCAGGAGGGCCGTGGACTCAAGCGGGGCAGCCACCACCACGCCTACGAATGCCACACACGCAACGGCAAGCCCCAGCAGAATCGCCCGGCGCGCACGCATATTAGGCACCAGTGACTGGCTGAGCGCCCCGGTGACCAGCACCAAGAACCCCGCCGCACCAACCAGCGCGTAGTTCTGCACGCGCAGCACCCGCACCATAAACACTGGCACCAGCGACAGCGACACGCCGTCAAACAGGCTGAAGACCATCCCCGATGGCACAAGCACCCGCCAGAACACCGACCGCTCGGCGGCAGGCACCTCAAGTCGCAGGCGAATAGGGCGCCGGTTTCGCTGCAGCACCGTCTCGGGCAGCAACAATACGATGCACGCTGCGATGGCCAGAAGCACCAGGTGGGCGGCGAATGGCAGTTGGAATGGGTCGGGTGCGTACTGGATGAGCACCCCGCAGATGCCCGGCCCGAGGCCCAGACCGAGTCGCACCGAGATCGATGCAAGAGCTGACGAGAACCGGCGCTTTGCGGGTGGGCTGGCATCCACGAGAAATGCCGTGCAGGTGCCGAAGAACGAGCCGGTGGCGGCACCCTGCATGGCGCGGGCCAAGAGCAGCCCCACAAGGCCGGGCTCGGACAGGATGATGATCTGCGCGACGGCCAGCACCGAGATGGCGGCCAGCAGCACCGGTTTGCGACCCACCTGGTCGGAGAACTGTCCCAGCGTGAGCATGCTCGGCACCAGCGTGAGCACGTACATACCCAGAAACAGGGTGACGACGGTGTCGTTGAACCCCAGCGCGTCCTGGTACAGCGGGATGAGCGGAGTGATGAGGCTCGTTCCCACCGCGAAAAAGAGCAACACGGTCCATGTACGCCATACGCGACCCATGTGGGAAACCTACGAGGCCGCGAGGATTGCGGCCTGCCAGCGTCCGGTGGCATCCCGCCCGGTCACGCGCATACCGCGCGCCGTCCACTGTTCGGCCACGTCATCCATGTCCGCCGCGTTGAGCCCCGACAGCAGCAGTGCGGGTGGCGCGGGGTCGCCGGGCACCGCGAGCAGTGCGTCCTGCGCCTGCCGCGGGGCGTTCGCCAGCACCACCCTGCCGATGATGTCCAGCCGGTCGAGATGATCGAGCGCGGCGCGGCGGCACACGATCGACTGAGCGAGGCCGCTCGCCACCACCGATTCCAGGGTGTGGGTCACCGATCGCGGGTCGAGGTCAACCGCCAGCACCGGTCCGCGGCCCAGACGCGCCCAGGCCAGCGCCAGCGTGCCACTGCCGCAGCCGGCATCCAGCGCAGGGCCATCTGGCAGCAGCCGCATCAGGTCAAGGCACATGCCTGTGGTGGGGTGCTCGGCAAGGCCAAAGCCCTCTCCCGCAACCAGCACGATCTCGGGGAGCCCGGGCGGCGCGGCCGCATGCCCTGCAGAGCGCCGGTACACGCCCCCGCCCACCGCGGCCGGAAATGGCAGCGGTGGTGACGCACCCGCCGCCTCTGCCCAGGGCAACGCCAACGCGGCGAGGCGAGGTGCCTGATCGACTGGGTCCCGCCCACCGGCCAGTGGTGCGCACTCAATTCCGCCAGGTACCCATTCCACCGGCTCGAGGTCGGCGATTACGGCGAATGCGGTGGCGATCTCCCCGGGTGCGCCGGTCACCCGGATGCGCCCCGGCACGCGGCTCGTAGACTCAGCCACCGTGAACACCACCACCGAGATGATTGATGCCGCCCGCTACGCGGTGCATGAGCTGGCCAAGCTCGACCTGGATGCCCGGCTCGACCTGATTGCATCGGGTGCGGCGGCCATCGCCGCTGAGGCGCAGGCGATTGAGGACATCGCCGTGGCCGAGGCCGGTCAGGCCCGCAAGTTCGCCCGACGCGAGATCGCGAGCGCGCTCGAACTGCTGGATGCCCTCCCCCATCTGGCCGAGGCCATCCGCCCGCGGGATGTGCCATCCCGGTCGGGCAGCACCCGGCTGGAGTGGGCGCCGTTCGGGGTCGTGTTCGGCTGGCATTCGGCCAATTCGCCCATCTGGGTTCCCACGCTCATCGCGGCATCCGGCCTGGCGGGTGGCAACGCCCTGCTCAGCAGGCCATCGCGTCGTGTGGGCGGTACAACGGCGCGTGTGCTCGAGTCGCTCACCTACCGCTGGCCCATCGGGGCGGTGCAACTGGTCACCACACCGCCCGAGGATGCCGAGTCGATGATGACCGAACCCGGAATCGGGGCAGTCGTGGCCCATGCATCCACGGCCACCTGCAGGCGCCACATGGTGCGTCTGGCCACCGCCTACGCCGAGGGAGCGACCCTGCGGCCGTATATCCCCGAGGCATCGGGAAACGACGCCATGGTAGTGCTCGACGGCGCCGACATGGAGCGGGCGGCGGCCGCGGCGGCGCTCGGAGGGTTCGCCAACGCGGGACAGCTGTGCATGGCCGCCAAGCGAATCATCGTGGAGCGCGCCGCCCGTGATGAGTTCGTGCCCCTGCTCGTGGAGGCGGTGGGTGATCTGGTGACAGGTCCGGCCGACGACGAGGCAACCGATGTGGCCCCCATTTCGGCTGCCGCGCTCGAGCGCGCCCTGGCCGATCTGGACGAGGCAGTGGCAGCCGGCGGAATCGTGATCACTGGCGGCAACTCGGCCGGTGGCGTTTTGACCCCCACCGTCGTATTGCTTCCATCCCCCGCGCTGGGGTCGCGCCTTTGGCGCGAGGAGTCGTTCGCACCGCTTCGGGGAATGGCCATCGCCGACGACGCCCGCCATGCGGTGCGCCTTGCCAACGACTCGCCATTCGGGCTCGGCGCAGCCGTGTTCGGCCCGTCCGCAGGCGCCAAATCCGTGGCCGACGCGCTGAAGGGCGCCCGCATCACCATCAACGAGGGTCCGCTGTATCAGGACCCCCACCTGGTGGTGGGCGGCGTGGGCGACTCGGGGCTCGCAGGTGCGCGCCCGAAGGTGGAACAACTGGTCTACGCCCGCCGCGTGCACGTGGCCGCGAGCGGCTGACTGCCTCAGGCGAGCACCCTCAGGTGCTGCCAGCGGATAAAGGCATCGAGCCCGGGCTGCCCCAGCTCGGCACCGATACCCGACCCCTTCCAGCCTGCGTACGGCGCATACGGCACCACCACACGCCACCCATTGACGGCGACCGTGCCGCACTCGATGCGCTCAGCGGTCTCGAGCGTGCGACGTGAATCACCACCGCACAGATACGACACCAGCCCGTAATCCGGACGGTTCATCTCGGCCACTGCGGCGTCCAAGTCGTCGTAGGGCATCACCACGACAACGGGGGTGAAGGGCTCCTCATCAACCAGCAGCACGCCGGGGCCCGCATTGGTGACCAGCGCGGGCTCCACGTAGTTGCCGTCAAGGAGCGCACCACCCTCAACGATGGCGCCCTTGGCCCGGGCATCGTCCATGAGCATGCCGTGGCGGTCGCGTCCGCGGTCGGTGGCCATTGGGCCCAGATTCAGCGCGGCAATGCCGGGGCGCAGGCGATCGAGGAAGTCGGCTTCAAGGTGGCGCGGCACCAGAACCCGGTTGACGGCATAACAGGCCTGTCCGCAGTTTGCGTAGCCCTGAATCAGGGCCACCTCGGCCGCCACATCGAGGTCGGCGTCGTCCAGCACCAGCAGGGCACCGTGGCCCCCGAGCTCCAGCGACAAGGCCTTGAGACGCGGTGATGCCCATACGGCGATCTGCTCGGCCACGCGGCGCGATCCGGTAAAGGCCACCTTGTCCACACCCGGATGCGTGCACAGCGCCTCGCCGAGAATGGGGCCGTCGCCGGTGATGCACGAGATAACCCCATCGGGAACCCCGGCCTCAGTGGCCAGATCGCAGAGACGGCGCGCTGCCAGCGGGGCCTCGATCGCCGGCTTCACGATCATGGTGCAACCCGCCGCCATCGCGGGACCAAGCTTCCACAGCACGAGGGCCACGGGAAAGTTCCACGGCGTGATTGCGGCCACCACGCCGATGGGTGCCGGCCGCACGATCGACCCGGTGCTCAGATTGGCGCCAGGCAGTTGGCGGGTCCACAGGCGCTCGGCCTCACCCGCAAAGTGGTGCACCACCTCACACGCACGGGCCACCTCGGCCTGCGCCTCGCCGATCGGCTTGCCCTCTTCATGGTGAATCAACTCGGCGATCTCACCCTGGTGCGCATCAAGAACGTGTGCGTACTTGGTCATCACGGCCGCGCGACCCAGCGGGCCTAACGCATCCCAGGCCGGCAGCGCCGCACGGGCTGCGGTCACCGCACGGTCAACGTCCTCCGGGCGACCGGCTGCCACCTCGGCCATCACAGCACCGGTCGCGCGATCATCAACCGGAAGCCACTCCGGCGTATCCACCCGCGCATCGCCGATAATCAGCGGAAGGCGGGCAGCAGCCACGTGAATCAGGCCTTGCCGGCGACTCGGACGACGCTGCGCACGCGCCACGCGGGCCGATAACCCTCAACGTCCTGAATCTCCACCGTTGACAAGCGGCGGGCATCCTGGGCATCAGCTGCCCATACCTCGACCACGTGCACGTCGCGGCGCTCAAATTGCACGTCGGAGTCAACCCACTCGGCGTAGATAACGCTGTAGCGGTGCGTGCCGGGCGCCTTTGGCGTGAGCGGCTTCAACACACCCAGCGACCACTTGTCGTCGCCAGCCGAACGCTCTTCGAGTGCCTTCCGCGCTGCCGTGCGGGCACGCTTAAGGTCGGGCGCCTCGAACACGACCCGGCCTGCCACCCGAGGGCGGCGGGCGCCAGGGGGGCGCCTCAGAAGTGTGATTTCCCAAGCGGGTGCTTGACCCATCGATCGTGAAAGGTAGCGGTGTATTGCCTCGCGCGCCGCAATACACGGTCACCGTTATTATGGTGCATATAGATCTACGAACCGCTGAAGACCGCAGGCGTCGTGGCAATGCCCGCGGCGCTAGGGTCACACTGCCGTATTCGAGAGAGAGTCAGCCTCATGCAGCACGTCACAATGCGCCACGCAGCCGCCATTACGGCGGGCCTGATTATCACCAACGCATGGATGTACCCCGTCGGCACATCCCCGGCGTGCCTGGCGTCGTGACCGACGGCGTCGCCGCGGGGGCCCGGATCCTCGCTGCCGGTGGGCTGGTGGCCTTCCCCACCGAGACCGTCTATGGCCTGGGCGCCGATGCGCGGAGCCCAGATGCCGTCGCCCGCATCTTCGCTGCGAAGGGCCGCCCCACGGACCATCCGCTCATTTGCCACATCGCATCGGTCGACGACCTCGCACCATTAGTGGCCGAGGTGACCCCTGCCGCCCGGGCGCTGGCCGATGCCTTCTGGCCCGGGCCGCTCACCCTTGTGATGACGAGATCTGCAGCCGTGCCCGACGCGGTGACCGGTGGCCGCGACACGGTGGCCGTTCGGGTGCCCGATCACCCGGTGGCGCTTGCGTTGCTGCGTGCGTTCGGCGGTCCAGTGGCTGCCCCATCGGCCAATCGCTTCGGGCGCCCGAGCCCAACCCGGGCCGACGACGTGCGCGACGAGCTCGGCGATGCAGTTGATCTGGTTCTCGACGGCGGCCCATGCGCCATCGGCGTGGAGAGCACGGTGCTCGATCTTGCAAGTGACCCCCCACAGGTGCTTCGCCCGGGGGGAATCTCGGCCGACGACATCGCGCGGGTCATGAACGCCCCGGTGAGCGCCACCTCAAGCGGGCCCGCCCGTGCCCCGGGCATGCTCGAGGCCCACTACGCCCCTCGTGCACGCGTTGAGGTGGTCACTGCCGATGCCGCCGCCGCCAGGGCTGCTGAGCTCACGGCTGCGGGCGCGTCCGTAGCGCTGCTCGCAGCCGACTTCATCTCCCCTCTCCCCGACTCCGTGCTGGTGCTCGGGCCGGCGGGTGCACCAGATGCCTATGCAGCCCTGCTCTACGCCGCATTCCGCCGGGCAGATGCAGCGAGATGCCAGGTGATCCTGGCCGTTCCACCCCCCGCTCGTGGCATCGGCGTGGCCGTACACGATCGCCTTGCACGGGCCGCCGCAAGCGCGTAGCCCAACCGATCCCCCTGCACGAGAGAACACGCAGGGAATACCCTTCCGCCATGCGTTTCCTCGTTGCAGCCATCGCCGTCGCATCGGCGCTCGTATCTGCGGTGCCAGCCGTGGCCGCCTCGGCCGATGCCGGCGCGGTGGTACCCGCCGCCAACCGCGGCGCCCCACTCCTCACCGGATCCTACGACCGCCTTGGCGGCAAGCGGATCAACCTCGCATCGCTGCGAGGACGGGTGGTGATGGTGGTCAACACCGCGAGCCACTGTGGGTTCACCTCCCAGTACAAAGGCCTTGAGGCCCTTTGGAAGGTCAGCCGCGCCGATGGCCTGACCGTACTCGGGGTGCCATCGCGCGACTTCAAGCAGGAACTGCCAAGCGACGGTCAGGTGGCCAAGTTCTGCAAGCTGAACTTCGGGGTCACGTTTCCCATGCTGCGCATCTCGAAGGTGACCGGGCCCAAGGCCATCCCGCTCATGCGCGGTCTCGCAGCACCGCCGTGGAGCCACCAGCCCGACTGGAACTTCAATAAGTACCTCGTGGACCGCAAGGGGCGCGTCGCCATGCGCTTCACCTCGTCAGTGGAGCCGGACGCGCCCGAGGTGACCCGGGCCATCAACGCCCTGCTGGCCGAGAAGGCCTGAGCGACGCCCAGGAGGCGCGCCCTGGCCCTCCCGGAGACGATCCTTAGCGGCGTACCAGCGTGGTCGTCTGCCGCACCGATGCAAGCGTTTCCGAACCGGTCTGCGAACTGGCAATCACCGTGGCGCGCACCCGGCCGTGGCGCCCAAGCAGGTTGCGCGCCTCCGGGGTGAGCGGCACAGACACCCTCCCCTGCCAGGTGCCCGGCAGGGTGGCGCGCTGGGTGCCGAGTGGGATCCAGCGCACCCGGGTGCTGCCTGCAGTGGCCACCCGCATTCGCAGAGCCACCGTCACCGCGCACGTCGCGGTGCTGGGCTGGGCGCAGGTCACCGGCACGGAGGCACGGGTACCACCGGGGCGGATTGCGATGGTGGATCCAGCACGAAGTGTGAGTGCCGTCGTGGTGGGTGCGGGCGCGGCCGGTGCCGCCGGTGCCGCGGGTGCCGCGAGTGCCGCAGGTACTGCGCGTGCCGGTACCGATGCGAGCGCGGCGTTCACGTCAACCCGGCCCCCGGTCACCACCTTGCCTGCAAGTGATGCCATGGGCACGGTGGTGGACATGAGAGCCTGCTTCATCTGCGCCGCTGTCAGATCGGGGTTCTTCGCGAGCAGAAGGGCAGCGGCACCTGCGACCTGCGGTGACGCCATGGAGGTGCCGCTCAAGAATGCGTAGCTTCCGCCCGCTGGCTGGTCGACGATGCACGTGACGACCGGAGCCGTGATGGCCGCCAAGAGGTTTGCGGCGCCCCTCGCACTCTGCACGATGAACCCGAGTTGCACTCCGGTCTGTCCCTCAATCGCCGAAAGGTCGACCTCCCAGGGGATGAAGTTGCCGCCACTGCTGCTGCTGGTCACCCCAAGGTAGGCCGGAGTCGAATCCTGATCCGTCGTATATGAAAGAGCCACCACCTGACCCTGTCCGTTCAAAACGGTGGCGATATAGGCATTCATCCGGCACGACCTGCCGACGGGGTTGAAGGGGTTTGGAGCGGCGATAAGCCATTGCACAAGCCCCGAGCCCGCAGGGCCGGGCGAGGCGATAAGTTCCATATAGTTGGTGCCGCCGGACGTCGTTTGGAAAGTCCATTCCCCGGCTGGCGTCTGGACCCAGCCATCGGGCAGTGGGGGTACTGCTCCATCTGACTGCACAGCCGGTGCAAACGCGGTGGCGAAGTTGGGCACCGTGCTCTGAATATCGACGCCCGGTGCGGCGACGTCAACTGATGTCGCCCCATAGTTGGAGAAACTCGCCAGGTTGCCGCTTGCGTCGATGGCAGCCACGCAAAGCACGTGGGGCAGAGGAACGTTGCAGGGGGCCTGCGGGATCGCGTCATTGTCGGTGCCATCGTTGCCTGCAGCAGCGACGAACAGGGTGTTTGGATGCTGGCCGATGGCATCAGTGCTTGGCTGCAGGTTGCCGGGGCCCCCGGCGCTGATGTTCACCACGCGCGCCACCCCGCCCCCATACGCCATCCCCTCGGGAAGGTACCCACAGCTCCCAGCAAGATCGCATGAGCGCACCGGCGTCATGCCCACGGCCCAGTTGACTCCTGCCACGCCCAGCCCGTTGTTGCCGACGGCACCGATGGTGCCAGCAACGTGGCTGCCGTGTTTGTTCTGATCCTCGACCGCGAGCGGGTCAACCACGCCCTGAATATCGGGCACGAAGTTGCGGGCATTTGCGGTGCGCAGGTTGGCCGCGAGGTCGGGGTGGTCCAAAGCGGCCCCGCTGTCGACAACCGCCACCGACACATCTGCAGACCCCTGAGTGGTACCCCAGGCCCCCAGGGCGCCCAGATCCATACCGGCGAGCCCGGTGAACGGAGTCGGGGCCTGCACCTGCTGGCCGGTGTTGCTGAGGCCCCAAAGATTGGGGAAGAGTGGGTCGTTGGGCGTGACATCAATGGTGGCGGGCACGTCGGGGACAGCCCAACCGACGTCTGAGCGCGCATCGAGCCTGCGCGCCACAGCGCCCGGGGCGGCGCCCTCATCCACCGGAACGCGCCACACGCCCGGCAGCCCCTCCACCCTTCGCGCCGCCCCCGGCTGAGCACCCGCTGCGTCGAGGGCCTCCGACCGGACGTCGGCCTGCACCCGCGCCGTGGTGCCCGCACGGAACTTCACCAGCACGTCATGCACCACGGGCCGCATGCCCGTGGGGGTGGCCACCTGCTCCACCGGACCGATCGACTGCAAAGGCCCGGTGGCGGCCATTCCCGTAACTGGTGCCGCGATGGCGACGGAGGTACCGACAACTGCGGCAAGTACGCCAAAGCGTGATCGCTGACTCACGTAATGCTCCAAAAAAGGGGGGTTTGACGCCTTTTATCCTACATGGGTTGGGTGTGTTTCCCCAGAGAGGGCAGGTCCGGGGGCCACGTTTCTCCTCCTACGCACCGTTCGCGGGCGACACAGCCGCAGCACCATGGTCGGTGGCGTGAAGGAACTCCGCCCCGAGCTTCTCCGACAGTGCGATAACCGCCAGATGTGTATTGGCGGACGGCACACGCGGGATGATTGAGGCGTCGATGCACCACACGCCGTCGAGGCCGCGAATGCGCCCCTGCCCATCGGTAACCGCCATGGGGTCGGAATCAAGCCCCATACGAAGCGAGGCCACCGGATGGTGGAATGTCTCAACCGTGCGCAGCGCATGGTCGGGATCGTCCATGTTGGGCCACGGGTCCAGCAGGTCGGCCAGCGGCTTGGTGCGGGCTACGGCCATCAACTCGCGCCCAGCGGCCACGGCCAGTTCGCGGTCGCCCCCCGCCTCCATCCAGCCCATACGAAGCACCGGCTGGTCCATGGGGTTGGTCGACTGGATGTCCACGCGCCCCGTGCGCCCGCGCGAGTCGGCCACCTGCACGTTCAGCTCGCTGATTCGGTGCCCGCCGTCCACAAACCCCGCATAGGGCATCACCTGAAACAGGCGCTCCTCGCCATTCACCTCTGCCTTTGAGGTGAGCAGCGCCTGAATCCACGGGTGCGGCCACTGCGGGATGTCACTACCGATCCAGAAGCGGTACGAGATTTTGGGGTGGTCCTGCATGCCGCGGCCCACACCTGGCAACTCGTGCACCACCTTCATGCCATGGGAAGTGATGGCGTCGGCCGGGCCCACACCGGATCGCAGCAGTACCGCAGGGCTCTGGTAGGTGCCGAGGCACAGGATGACGTGGTCGGCCTCGTAGGTCATCCGCTCGCCCGTTGCCTCGCGAATGGCCTCGAGGCCCGTGGCCCGCGTGCCGTCGAGCACTAGGCGGTCAACGCGCACACCAACTTCAAGGGTGAGGTTGGTGCGCGACAGCGCCGGGTCGAGGTAGTGGTCGGCGGGGGTCTGCCGCTTGCCGTCTTTCATGTTGAACGGCGTGGGCCCCACTCCCATCGCGCCCGGCTCGTTGTGGTCATCCACCCAGTTGTGCCCACGCGACAGCGAGGCCTCGGCAAAGCGCTCGATGAGGGGGTACCAGGTATCGCGCGGGTGGCGGGCAATGGGGATGCGCCCGTGATCGCCGTGGTACGGCTCACTGCCAAAGTCTGTGTCGGTCTCAATGAACCTGAACCACGGCAGCATGGTGGCCCAGCTGAGCCCCGGTGCGAATGCGGCCCATTCGTCGTAGTGCTCGGGCAGGCCCCGGAGCGCAATGGCCGCGTTAGTGACAGAAGATCCACCAACCACGTGGCCTCTCGGCACGTGCACGCCGCGCGGCGATGCGCCCGCCTGAGCGGTAAAGCCCCAGTCATGGGTCTCCTTGATGATGCGGTAGGCGTGCGCCAACTCCGGCGGCCACTCACCCGGCCGGTAGTGGGGGCCGCTCTCCAGCAGCACCACGTCGATGCCCGGATCGGCTGACAGGCGCGCCGCCAGTACGCATCCTGCGGTGCCCGCCCCTGCGATGACGACCCTCATCGAACGCCCCCCATCAGGCGGCGGCCAGGCGGCCGCCGTCGATCAGCAGCACCTGACCGGTCATAAACCCGGCGGCGTCGGACAGCAGGAACACGATGGGCCATGCGGCCTCATCCACCGTGCCTACGCGCCCCATCGCGGTCTTGCTCACAAACTTCTCGGCAAGGGCCGGGTTGGCATCCATCAGCTCGCCCACCAGTTCAGTGGTGATGGTGCCCGGCGCAATCGAATTGACCAGGATCCCCGTGAGCCCGAGCTCGACGGCCAACGTGCGGGTCATGGCGTCGAGCGCAGCCTTGGTGGCATTGTAGGCCACGATGTTGGGAAGCCCCGCGAATGCGGCGATGGACGACAGGTTGACGATGCGCCCCCCGCGACCGGTTGCGGCCATGGCGGGGATCGCCGCGCGTGAGAACGCCGCGGCCGCCCGCAGGTTGACGCGAAGAATGTGATCCCACTCGTCGTCATTGGTCTCGGTAGCCGGGTGGTAATACAGGCTGATTCCCGCGTTGTTGACCAGGCCCCACAGGTCGCCGAGTTCGGCAGCCGCGGCCACAGCGCGATCGGCCACACCCGGGTCCTCCACCGCACCCACAACCACGCGGCTAGGGCCCGGGAGCGAGGCTGCGACGGCCTCCAGATCATCGGCGGTGCGGGCAACCAGCACCACGCTGCCACCCGACCGCGACACGGCGTGGGCCGTGCCCTTTCCGATGCCGCGGGACGCTCCGGTGATGATGATCACGCGGCCGTCGAGTGCAAAAGGCTCGTTCATGGGGTGAAGGCTACCGCTGCACGGCGGTTTGCATGCGAGGGGCGAGTGTCCCTGCCACACCCGTTCCCGGTATGCGCTCGGTCCCGAACCCCCCTACGATGCTCACATCGAACTCGTGACCCGACCCCGAGGAACAGCCCCATGCTGAGTTATGCATTCACCGAGGAGCAAGAGGACCTTCGCGCCATGGTGCGCGAGTTCGCCGAGGCGGAGATCGCCCCCCTCGTCGAAGACGCGGAGCGCAACGAGAAGTTTCCTGTCGAGATCATGCCCAAGCTCGGTGAGCTGGGGCTGCTCGGCATCGTGTTCCCCGAGGAGTACGGCGGCATTGGCGCCGACAAGATCACCGAGTGCATCTTCGTAGAGGAGATGACCAAGGTGTGCGCAGGTATCACCGCATCGGTGAATGCCCACGCCGACCTCGCCGCGTTCCCCATCTACAAGTTCGGCACCGAGGAGCAGCGCGCCAAGTACCTGCCCGCCGCTATCGCGGGCGAGACCATCGGCTCCTACGCCATCACCGAGCCCAACACCGGCTCCGACGCGGCCGGCCTTGCCACCCGCGCGGAGAAGAAGGGCGACCGGTACGTCATCAACGGTCGCAAGAACTTCATCACCAACGGCACCATCTGCGACTTCTGCCTCGTGGCGGCCTACACCGACAAGGAGAAGCGCGGCGAGGGCATCTCGGTGTTTATCGTCGAACGCGAGACCGCTGGCTTTGAGGTCACCCGCAAGCTCGAGAAGATGGGCCACCGCTCATCCGACACGGCCGAGTTGGTGTTTGAGGACTGCGAAGTGGGCGAGGACGCGCTGCTGGGTGGCAAAGAGGGTGCCTTCGGCGCCCTGATGGAGGCCCTCATCACGGGTCGCGTCTCGCACGGTGTGAAGAGCGCCGCCATCGCCGAGGCCGCGCTCAACCAGGCCATGGCCTACGCCACCGACCGTGAGGCCTTTGGCCGCTCGCTCACCAAGTTCCAGTCCATCCGCTTCAAGCTGGCCACCATGGCCACCAAGGTAGAGGCCGCCAAGGCCCTCGCCTACAAGGCGGCATGGTTGTACTCCACGGGCCAGGCCTGCGTGAAGGAGGCCTCAATGGCGAAGTACTTCTCCGCCGAGGTCGCCGACGAGGTCACCCGCGAGGCCGTGCAGATCCACGGTGGCTACGGCTACATCGTGGAGTACCCGGTCGAGCGCCTGTACCGTGACGCAAAGCTCGCGTCCATCACCGAGGGCACCTCGGAGATCCAGCAGATGATCATCAGTAAGGAGCTCGGTCTGTGAATCCCCCGCCCCCGGCAGGCCCGAGATTATTCCCGGCCGCCGTGGGCACGCAGGGACCCGGTCTCACGGATGCGCTGTCGTATCCGTACTTCGAGGCCCTCTTCGACAGGAAGAGCCGGCGGGTCGCCCTGGGGATGGAAATCCCCCAAGGCGTACTCGCCTATGAGAGCCCCTATGTGCCCGTTTCCCTCACCGAGTTGGAAGAAGCCCTCATCCTCATGGCCGGTACCGGCCTGGCCGGGCTGAATCTGGCCGATATCGACCCCAGCATGGGGGCCGAAGCACTGGTGCAGTGGACCGCGCGCACCTGGCCGTCGTCCTGCTCCAACCACGGCACCGAGCTCTTCTACACCAACGATGACGGGCTCTACTTCCTCGACATGTGGAACATGCAGCCCGAGCCGGGCGAGCTGGCCACGGTCGCCGGCAAGCCCATCGAGAAGCAGGCCGAGGTGCTGGTGGAGATGGCCCGCCGCGGCAAGCGCACGCTGCAGGACGGCCGTGCAGATCTGCCTGCTAACCTTCCCGGCCTCTTCGCGTTCAATCTGTGGAACGCCAACAAGCCAGG
Organism: Actinomycetota bacterium; assembly: GCA_005800465.1. Taxonomy (GTDB): domain Bacteria; phylum Actinomycetota; class Thermoleophilia; order Miltoncostaeales; family Miltoncostaeaceae; genus SYFI01. The sequence goes on from SYFI01000085.1 coordinate 21,706, forward strand.
CACGTCGCTGTTTCTCCCCATCTCCAACATGACCTTTGAGTACATGAACCTGCTGTTCATCTACTTCTCAGAGGGCTACCGGTTCACGCTGGTGGACGAGCGAAATGGCTATCAGCCCGCTGGCCTGCAGAAGTGGATCGACAAGGGCCGCCTCGACCCCACCCGCCGCATGGGTCTGGTGGAGATCGAGCAGCGTGTGCTCAGCATGCAGGTGGTGGAGCAGGCATTCATGTGCCAGAACATGAACATCGCCATGCAGACCATGGGCCTTGGTGGCTGGACCTACACCGGGTTTATTTCGTCGTATGTGCTCGGCGCCATGGACGTGGAGGGCCTCGGGTTCCGCCACATCCAGCCCAAGGAGGGCCCGCTCGTTCCCGTGGGTCGCGACGGTGCGTTCGAGGCGCTGTGCCCCCCGTATCACGCGTCAATGTCCGACGCGGTGGATGCATTTCTCGAGCAGAAGTGGGGCCAGTACGAGAACCACATCCCGAAGGCCATCAACGGGGCCGAGGCGATCGTGGCCAGTATTCCGCGACCCACGGCAGAGACCATCGAGATCGCCAAGGACTTCTGCGAATACGTGTACGAGGCCTACGGCCGCTTCCCGGCCAACCTCGACCCGATGTACCAGCGCCTGGCGTGTCAGGTGCAGCACATCGACACCGACTTCTACGACGAGCACTACCCGCCAGGGGCGTACACCGACCAGCACACCGAGCACTTCCGCCGCTGGCACCCCGAGCAGTGCGACGAGCACGGAAAGCCGCCCCGCCGCACTGGCGCCTAGTAGCCGCCGCCGACCTCGGCCACCAACTCCTTGATGTAGGCAATGGTCCGGGGCTCGTCGGCTGCTGCGGTGATGTGGACGGCCTCAGTCCCGCCGTGGCCGTCCGGCACCTCATCTCTCGTGCATCGCGTGGCGCCACACTCCTGCCACCAAGCGACCACCCGGTCCTCGATCACCGAGGTATCTCGGCCGATGGGGATCGGCCACGTTCCGAGTATCTCCCATCCCCTGCGCCCGTGGACGGTGAGGCGGGTGCTTGGGTCCGCGCCAGTGATACCGACCTTCACGAACGGCCCAGCGTCGTGGCGAATTAGATAGACGGTCGCGGGAGCCACCGGGTCAAATCTGAGAACCGAGCAGGCGGGGCATCCTTGCCCAGAGTGGACGTTGCTCGGCCGGGGCGAGAACTCCCAGCCACACTTTAGGCACCGGGCAGCGTGAGGCTCTTGCGACGAGAAGGGTTCTTCCCCGACCCATTCAATAGCCACAGCAGCAGCCCGACGGTCCTGCTCCTCGCGGCTTACGGGAGCATTCGGCGCACAGGCAGGGCACCCGCTGACCCGATACACCGAATCAGGGACCACGCTCCACTCATGGCCGCATGTGAGACACCGGGCTGCCCTCTTCTTCATGCCCCAGACTGGCTCATCACCGACTCATTCGACGCGTTTCGCCGCCGCGCGCCGATCCCACTCCTCGCGAGGGAGAATCATGGAATCGGCAACCTTCTTGTAACGGCAGGATGGGCATCCGTTCCCACCGTGCGCCACCGTTACGGAGTGCGCGAGCCACTCCGTAGCGCAGTCAAGGCAGCGGGCCAGTCGCTTGTCACCGATCAACTCCGGGCGTTGATTAACCCACTCCATGTCACCCGCTGCGGCGCGGCGGTCCCACTCCTCCGGCGTCAGATGGCGCTCGGCCCCACGAGTCAGATTCGCGCGCACCGGGCGCCCACGACCCTGTGTGACGTTTCCCGGTCGGGGCTGCCACTCATGCCCGCACTTCAGGCAGCGGGCAGCATGGGGCTCCAACGCCCGAAATGGCTCATCCCCGATCCACTCGATGCTCAGCAGAGAAGCGCGGTCATCCCACTCTTGACGGCTTACTGGAGCATTCGACGCACAAGCAGGACACCCACTGCCTCGCGCGATGCTGAAGGGGACAACGCTCCACTCGTGGCCGCAGGTCGGACACTGTGCTGCATGTTTGGTGCGCGCTCGGACGGGTTCGTCGCCGACCCATCTGATGCTCTCGACAGCGGCGCGGCGGCCCCACTCTTCGGAAGGCAGGGCAATGGCATCGGCGCGCTTCTGGTTGGCGCATGACGGGCAGCCCTGCCCCTTCGCTATCTCCTTGGGTGACCCGAACCACTCATGCCCGCACGAAAGGCATGGAGCGGCGTGTTTCGTATGGGAGTAGATGGGTTCGTCGCCCACCCACTCGAGTACCGCGGCAGCAGAACGGCGGTCCCACTCCTCACGGGTTACTCACGGCGGCATACCGGGAGCCTAGGACCAGCGGCGTGATGAGGCTTTGAGTAGCTCACCGCTGAGGTGCCATGGGCGACGCTGGCCCGCGCACGCCAACGCGCAGTCGCTGCAGCAGCACCGCGGTGGCATCCCGGGGGTGCTTCACGAAACCGAGCGGTGAACCGGACTGGGGGTTCGGGCCGGCGCTACCTGGCGGTGCGGCGGCTGGCCAGTGAGGACAGGCCTGCGAGTACCAGGTCACCGGCACGCTTCGACACCGGCTTGTGGAACTGGACGACCTGGGCACGTAGGCCCGCGATCGAACGACGCATCTGGTCGCCGTCGGCGCGCAGCGCGGCGTTCTCGTCACCCAGGCGCGCAACCTCGGCCTTCAGCGCCGTGATCTCCTCGCCGCCGCCGCGCCCGCTGACGATCGCCTGCACGGCAACTGCTTCGATCAGCGTGCGCTGTGAGCCCACGGGGCCCACGGTCTCGCCGACAAGGCGGCCTGAGCTGAGGTAGCGCCACACGGTGCGCTCGGACACGCCAAGGGCCTCGGAGGCCTCGGCCACTGTCATGTGCATGGTGTTCTCCATGCCCGGGGCGTTCGACGCCACGCGGGGGAACACCTGCCGTGCGGGGGCCGCGAGGGCCCCCGCACGAATGGATGCTTGCTAGGCCTTGCGCTGGATCAGCATGTTCCAGACGCCGCGCTGCACAACCTTGTCGTCCTGGTTCAGTACCTCGACCTCGTACTTGCACCAGCCGGCCTTCGGGTTCTTCTCGTTCTCGGACTTCTCACCGATGGTGCGCTTCACGCGGATGGTGTCGCCGATGAATACCGGCGCGCGGAACTGCCACGTGTCGAGACCGACGAATGCGGCGGTCGCGATCTTCGGCTCCATCTTCTCCACCTGCAGGCCGGTGGCGATGGACGTCACGAGCATGCCGTGGGCGACGCGCTGGCCGAAGACAGATTCCTTGGCGCCAACCTCGTCGATGTGGAACCAGTTGAAGTCACCGGAAACGCCGCAGAAGTTGACGACGTCGGCTTCGGTCACCGTACGACGCAGCGACTCTGCGCTGTCCCCCGCATTCAGCTCCTCCCAGAAAAGACGCTCAGCCACAAGAACTCCTTGCAAATCGTTGGGGCGCCCGGTTCACGAGCGCCAAAGGCGGGCGGGAGCATAACGGGGGAACACCATCGCCGGGCGGCTGGTCCGTCGTATCCGGGGTTCCGAGTCGAATAACTGGGCTCTCTCTGGCCTTTGCGGCGCCGGGACATGCCCTTTTGGCCGTCGCGCGACCGCGCCGAGGAGGGATTGCGGCGTCGGGACACGCCTGGCCCGTGATCAGAATTTGTGGAACCGCCGTAAATTCGGGATCACACCAGGCTACGTCCCGCCACCGCAATCCCTCCTCGGCGCTCTTATGGTTGCTGACTGCAAGAGGCATGAGCCCCCGGTGCCGTGTGCATGAGTGGGACGTAGCCTGGTGTGATCCTGCAGGTGCGGCCCCCGCACGTGCCGATCACGGGCCAGGCGTGTCCCACCCATGAATAGGGCACCGGGGGCGGCTGGGTGGCTGGGGCCCCGGGGGCAAAATGACGAAGGGCCCAGACGATGTCCGGGCCCTTCGGTTACTGCGTGGTGCGAGGAAGTCCTAGAGGGCTTCCACAGCGGTCTTGATGCGGTCCAGACCCTCTTCGAGCTGCTCATCGGGAGCGGCGTAGGTGAAGCGGATGTGGCCCTCACCGCGGTCACCGAAGGCGTTACCGGCAACCACACCGACGCCGTAGTCCTCGACCAGATAGTCGGCGAACTGCTGCGCGGTCATGCCGGTGCCACGGATGCTCGGGAACACGTAGAACGAGCCGTCAGGCGTCTGACAGTCGATGCCCTCGATCTCGTTGAACTTGCTCACGACCAGGTCACGCTTGGCCTTGAGGCGGGCGGTCTGCTGCAGCACGTGGTCCTGCGAGCCCGTGAGGGCGGCGAGGCCGGCGAACTGCACGAACGCGGGCACGTTGGTGACCGAGTTCTGCTGAAAGATGTCCATGGCCGTGATGAGTTCGGCGTCGGCGACACACCATCCGATGCGGAACCCGGTCATGATGTATGTCTTCGAGAAGGTGTCGACCACGATCGACTGATCCTTCATACCCTCGATGTACGAGATGCTCTCGTGCTTGCTGGGGTCGTAAACCATGTGCGAGAAGATCTCGTCGGTCAGTACGACGACGCCGTGGCGCTTGCAGATCTCGGCGATCTCGGGCAGCTGGCCCACGACCATGCCGTTGGGGCGCTGCGGCGTGTTGAGCACGAGCATCTTCGTGCGCGGCGTGATGAGCGACTCGAGCGAGACAAGGTCGAAGTGGAAGTCGGGCTCCACGAGCGGCGCGTACACAACCTTGCCGCCGGCGTAGGTGATCCAGAACTCGTCCGGCGGGTAGCCGGGGTTCGGGAAGATGACCTCATCGCCCTGATCCACAATTGTCAGCAGCGACTGCGTGAGGGCGTGCTTGGCACCCATGGTCACGAGGACCTCTTCGCGCTTGGTGGGGCGGCCGCGAGAAGTCATCTCCTCAGCGATGGCGTCACGCAGCTCGGGAAGACCCGGGCCCGGCACGTAGCGCACGTGGCCGTCGTGAATGGCCTTGGCACAGGCCTCGTAGATGTGCGGGGCGGGGTAGAACTCATCGCCCTGGAAGTCGCCCTTCTCAAAGTGAAGGATCTTGGTGCCGGTGTCGCGCTCGATCTGCTCGGCCTTGCGCATGGCAGCCCACTGCTTGGGAAGTACGAAGTGCTGGGTGCGACTCGAGAGTGCGTCGCGGATGTCCTTGAGAGCGTCGCTCATCGGGGTACTGCTCCTTTCGGTATTCGGTCGCCGTCCGGTTATCGGACGACGTTAAGAGCGGCGCTCGGCCGCGGGGTAGAAGGAGTTGTTGCCCGCACGCGGCGGGCGGCGCGGTTGAACGCGCCTGACTGCGAGGCGCCGAGGCGGCGGGACAGCCCGTCTGCGGCATCGATGACGAGGCGCGCGAGGTCATCCACGCGCTCCGGGGTGACCCGGGTGACTGGCCCGCCAATGCCAAGGGCAGCGACGAACCGACCAGTGTGATCCCGGATGGGGGCCCCGACGCAGCGGAGACCCTCGTCGTACTCCTCGTCGTCAACTGCGTAGCCCTGCTCGCGGATGACCGCGAGCTCGGCGAGCAGCCGATCGACGTCGGTGGTCGTCGTACGGGTGTACGACGCCATCCCGTGCGCGCTGGTGATCTCGCGCACGTCATCCTCGCCGAGATCGGCCAGGAGAACTTTGCCAAGGCTGGTTGCGTGCGCCGGATACCCGCGGCCCATGGCCGACGGGATGCGAAGCGCACGCCGCGCCTCAACTTTCTCGATGTAGATCGCCTCGCCGCGCTCCAACACGGCAAGGTGACCCGTCTCGCCCGAGTCGCGCACCAGGCCCTCAAGGAAGGGAAGGGCCTCGTCCCACAGACTCATCTGTTCGAGGACGATTCCGCCCATCTCAAACATCCTGAGCCCCAGGCGGTAGCGCTGCGACTTGGCATCGCGCTCGAGAAGACCAACCGCCTCAAGGTTGACGAGAAACCGGTGGGCGGTGCTCTTGTGGAGCCCCGTGCGCCCCGCGATCTCGGTGACACCCAACTCAGGCTCCTCGGTACTGAACACTTCGAGGATCGCGCCCACACGCTCCACCGCTTGGATGCGGTAGCGGTCCCGGGCTGCGTTGGTGTCAGTGTGCGCGGTGGTTGTCATGTCTCATTCTACGAAACACCGTCTTGTGACGGATGCGACGAAGGCGACATTGCTATCAGCCAGCCATGGCACCGGCAAGGGTGAGGAGCGGGCCGACCGTTACTGTATCGCTCTGTGAAACGCCGTCCCA
>SYFI01000086.1 GCA_005800465.1 Actinomycetota bacterium
CGGAGTGGATGGGTGCATCCCACGTAATGCGCGGTTCGGCTCCGGCAAGTGCGATGCGCGTGCGGTCATCCACTCGCGGGTCCTCAAGCCAGGCATCGGGGAACTCCTCGGCCACCATCGCGTAGAGGCCCGGATCGGCTTCTCGGCCCACGGTCGTGCCTATGTAGTGGCCCTTCAGATCGATGACATCGACATCAACGGCGTCGCCCAGGGCATGGGCCATGTCCCGCGTCCATGATGGCGACGCGTCAAGCTTGAAGGCGATGCCCGGCGCGACCTCCGCCCAGCGCTCCACGATGCCTGGGTCGGGAGGGTCGCCAAGACCGGTGGAGATGACGAACGAGACCGGCGCGCATTCCTCGCCGAGCACACGCCAAAGGGGCTCCCCGGCCTGCTCCAGTGCCAGGTCGAGGGCGGCGCTCTCAAATGCCCACCTGCGGTACGCGCGGCTGGGCTCCCAGGAGGGCGGGGTGGGGAAGAGATCAACCTTGTCGAGCGCCTGCGACAGCGAATGAATGGTCCACTCGCCGCGAAGATCGGGTGCCCCGGCAATGGCGAACGCCACCACCTCGTCGGCCTCGTACGTGACGTCCTCGCCGATGCCCTCGTGCCCGCCGCCGCGCAGGAGCACCAATGTGGTGACCCTGGTGAACTGCGGCGATACCTCGAGGTCAAGGCGGTCGAGCGCAACCTCATCGATGACCACGGGGAGATCGCGGATGTGGTCGTAAATCACTGTGGTTGGTTCCGTTCGTTACCCAGCAGTAGGCACAAACTTGATCGCAGCACGGCGTGATTGGCGGTGGCGAGTATGCGGATCGCATGCGTTTGGGACATTCGCTCATGCTACTGACGGCCCGCGCGCTATCGTCGTGGTGTGCCCAGCCGCGTAAAGATCACTAGTCGCAATACCGATGGCAAGCCCGCGGGGCGTGTTGCATGCGACCCAGATGGAACAGTGGTGGCCGAGGTCATCGACGAGGAAGCCCGTTGGCTGGTGGAGCTGGCGGCCGAGCGCCACGGGGCCCCCAGACACCCCCGGCCACGTCCGTCGTGCTCGCCCCCGACCGACGGTCGTATGGATATGGCATCCGGCCAACCCTCAACCTGAGGTTGAGGGAAGAACCGGGCGAGCCGATGCGTGCGGGCGCTGGTACGAAGGGCAATAGCCCTCTACGGTGCGCCGTCCTATGAACTTGACCACCCCATCCACCCGCACCCCCGACCTGGTCGAGATGGCCTTGCTCGAGGTCGCCTCGGTGCCGGGCGGTATTCACCGCAGCGTGCTGTGGGCTGCCGTGGCCGCGCGCATGGCCGAACTCGATCCCGGCGCACCTCCGCCTCCGCCGGATCGGGTACTGCGCGCACTTGGAATATGCATAGTGCGCGGGCAGGTGGATGAGGTGGATGGTCGGGTGCTGCCCGTGGCTGCGCTCAGGGACCAGGCTGAGAGCGCCTAGCCTGGGGCCGCGGGAGGGAGCGCCCGTCGCGCGGCGAAATCCCAGCCCGATGGATCCCGACCGACTCCTCACCCTCACTGATGCCGCGATGCTCGCGGGGTGCTCGCGCAAGGCGTTGGAGCGCAGGGTGGAGCGGGGAAGCCTGCACGTGAGCCACTGTGAGGATGGCCAGCGCGCAGTGCGCCTTGCCGACCTCATGCGGTCCGGGCTGGTGACGCTCATGCCCGCATGCGCGCCGGTGGGATCTGCTCCGGCGCGGGTGGAGGAGGCTGAGTCGGAACGTGAGGCCCTACGTACCGCCCTGACCGCGACCGAAATGGCACTTCGCCGATCGCGCGAGGACATGCGCATCGTTCGCGCACGCCTGATGGAGGCAGAGGCCCGCGCCGCGGTAGCCGAGGACGACCTCACCCGGGTGCTGCTGAATGGCGTGCCGCCCGCGGCGGTACCCATGCAGCCCGCCGCACGGCGCGGCAAGCTGCGACTGCGCACGGCCTAGAGAGGGTCAGCCCGGCAGGAGCCCCAGCAGTTCGCGGGCCGTGGCCTCCGGGGCCTCCTCGGCAAGGAAGTGGGCGCAGTCGAGGGCGCGCCCACGCACGTCAACCCCTTCGCCCGTCCAGGTGCCCAGCACGTCGTAGATGCGGTGCATCGCACCACGCTCGCCCCACAACACCATGAGGGGACAGGCGATTCGCGAACCGGCGTCCTCGGCGTCGTGCACCAGATCGATGGTGGCGGCCGCGCGGTAGTCCTCGCACTGGGAGTGGATGGTGGCCGCATCATCGAAAGCCGCCTCGTATGCGGCGCGCGCGGCCGGGTTGAACTCAAAGCCCGGGGCCGCCCATCGGCGCAGCGTCTCGTTCAACCACCACCGGGCGGCCTGCCCGATCATGCGCTCGGGCAGGCCGTCGGGCTGGATGAGAAAGAACCAGTGGTAGTAGGCGGTGGCCAGTGCCTGGTCGGTGGTGGCGAACACCTTGGCTGTGGGCACGATGTCGAGCACCGCTGCCGCGGTGACGCGCTCAGGGTGGTCGAGGCACATGCGGCGGGTCACGCGTGCGCCGCGGTCGTGGCCGGCCACGGCGAACTGGTCGAATCCGAGAGCCGACATCACCTCCACCTGGTCCTGCGCCATAGCCCGCTTGGAGTAGCCCACGTGGTCGGGACCGCTCTCGGGCCGACCGCTGTCGCCATAGCCACGCAGGTCGGTGCACACCACCGTGAAGTGGTCGGTGAGCAGCGGCGCCACCTTGTGCCACATGGCCATGGTCTGGGGGAAGCCATGCAGCAACAGCAGTGGCGGACCGGAGCCCGCCACTGCCACCGCGATATCCGTGCCGGTGACCGCGACCTGTGATCGCGTGAAGCCGGCGAGGGGCACTACTTTGCTGCGCCCGACGTCGTGATCTTCACTGAGGTGATGGTGACGGGCGAGTTCGGCTTGTCAGCTGCGTCGCGCGGCACGTTGGAGATCGCGTTGGCCACCGACTGCCCGTTGGTGACCTGCCCGAAGAGCGAGTAGCTGGGGGGCAGTGACACGCCATTCGCCCCGGTGACGATGAAGAACTGCGATCCGTTGGTATCGGGGCCGGCATTGGCCATGGCGACTGAGCCGATCTTGTAC
>SYFI01000087.1 GCA_005800465.1 Actinomycetota bacterium
ATGGGCAACGGCAGCCAGATGGCCAAGGGCGTGGCCGACCTGGTGCTGCTCACCAACTCCTTCGCCACGCTGCCAAGCGCCATCGAGGCCGGGCGTCAGATCATCCGTAACACCCATCGGGTGGCCAAGCTTTTCATCACCAAGTCCGTCTACTCGGCGCTGCTGCTCGTGTGCTTCTCGCTGCTGCCTATCGCCTTCCCGTTCCTGCCCAGGCAGTTGTCCATCACCTCATCGCTCACCATCGGTATCCCCGCGTTCTTCCTGGCGCTGTCACGCAGTGAGGGTGCGGTGCGGCGCGACAGCTTTATGCGCAGCCTGATGGCATTCTCGGTCCCTGCGGGCGCGGTCATCGCCATTGCAATCACCGCGGCATACCTGCTCATGCGCGGGCCGCTCGACGGCACCATCTCCGAAGCCCGCACAGCCGCAATCCTCGCTGCCACGTTCCTGGGGCTCGCCGTGGTCATCGAATTGGAGCGGGGGGTTGAGCGGCGCAAGGTGCGCACATGGGTGTGGGGCATGGTCGCCGGGTTTGTCGTGCTGCTGTCGGTCGGGTTGTACATCCCGTGGCTCACCACGTTCTTTGAGGTTGAGATCCCCACCGCATCGCAGTGGGGGCTCATCGTGGCGGTGGTCGTGGTGGGCACATTCCTGCTGCTGGGCGTGCGGCGCATCCCATGGCTTCAGCGCCTCGAGAATCCACCCGCGGCCACAGATGACCTCGTGCCCGTCGAGTCGCGGGGCTAATTCACCCAGACGTCGACGGGGATGTCAAAGCGCTCGATGCGCGTGGCACGACCATCCGCGCCGGCGTCCACCACGATCCCCTGAACGCGCACATCACCGGTGGCGGGCTCGAACCGCGCGGGCAAGCCGGTAAGGAACCTGCGCAGCACCGGTTCGGCCTTGACCCCGATAATCGAGTCGTGCGGACCGGTCATGCCGATATCGCTGATATACGCGGTACCCCCGGCCAAAATGCGCTCGTCGGCGGTTGGCACATGAGTATGCGTGCCGAACACCGCGGTAGCGCGACCATCCAGGTGATGGGCGATTGCGCGCTTCTCGCTGGTGGCCTCGGCATGCATATCGACGATCACCAGATGGGTCTCGCGGCGCATGCGATCGATCAGATCGTCAACCACCGCGAAGGGACTTTGGGCCGCTTCGATGAATACCGACCCGATGAGGTTGAGCACACCCACCCGGAGGCCCCCTCGGGCATCCACCACCACGCTGCCCGAACCCGCGCCGCGCGCCACCAAGTTGGCCGGTCGCAACACCCGTGGGTCCTCCTCCAGCGTGGCCACGTACTCGGTTCGGCGGAGCGTGTGATTCCCGCCGGTCAGTATATCAGCGCCGGCCTCGAAGAGCGCCTTTGCCTGCTTGGGCGTCGTACCCGACCCGGCAGCGGCATTCTCGGCATTGACCACGACGATGTTCGGCGAATGCTCCTCGCGCAGGCGCGGAAGGACCATCTCGACGGCCCGCATGCCGGGGGCACCGAATACATCGCCGATCATGACGGCTCGGAACACGGCAGGGTCGCTCACTCAGGCACCTGGCCCGGTGGTCTGACGCAGCAGTTCGATGGCAATGTGGTTTCCGGAGTCGTTGGTGTAACTGGCGATGGCGGGGGTCTCGACCCGCGACATGTCACGCACGCGCCCGATGACGGTACGACCGGCACCGACGGCGCTCCCCACCTGAAGAACGACGCCATCGGGCGCCGGCTCCACGTGGGTGATACTCACGGCGACGTCGGGCATGCCGGAGGGCGTGAGGACGATCGCCAGTCCCTCTGGGCGGCCGAACACGCGGTACGGACTGACCGCCGTGACCACCCCGTCCACCGGGCTGTAGACCACCGATCCCGCGGTGGCGCCCACATCAACCGCGGACGTCAGGGTGCCCGACGACCCATCCTCCGCGGTCACCTTGTTGGTCAGCCCGCTCGCCGGGGTCATGGCGATGGCGCCCGGGTCGCTCAGCCCATGGAAGTAGATGGCGGTCACCTGCTTCTCGGCCACGGGCAGCACCACCTCAAGGCGGCCGGAGCGACCCATCACCACACGCTGCGGCGCGGTGGCGCCAGCGGCGGCGGGAACGGGCGAGGCCACCGGACCCACGGGGGCATCGGCCGCGGTGCCACCCCAGGTGGCAGCCAGTACGACGGCCACGATCACCGCCACGGCCAGCAGGGCAGGGGCGACCACGGTGTTGAGCGCGCGATTGCTCCGGTGGCGGTCGGCCTGCCGGCGCTCGTCGCGTCGCCACTTCAGCTCATCGCGAGAGAGATTCGGCATCGACGTGATAAGGCTAGACCAGCCGGACCGAATGGCGGGCTGGCTGGGTTGGGGGCGATACCATGAACCCTATGATCGGCCGACAGGCCAGCACGCCGGCGTGGGCACTTATTGCCGCCACGGCGGGCATCGTCGTGATCCTCTGGATCGCGGGACAGACCCTCGGACGCGTTATTTTCGTGTTCTTGGTATCGGTCATCATCGCCCTTTTGCTCAACCCCCTCGTGCGGTTCCTCAGGCGCATGCACGTGCCACGTGGCCTTGCCGTGATGACGGTGTTCCTCTCGTTCATCGGGGCGGTGGCAGCCGCTGTCGTGCTGCTCATCCCCCCCATTCAGAACCAGATCCAGGCGATCCGCGGCAACCTGCCGCTGTACACCGATCAGGCCCAGCGGCAGGTGCAGAACCTGCAGGCATTCTTCGAGCGCAGTGGCATCCACGTGGATGTGCAGCAGAAGGCCGATGGCGCGCTGCAGGCCATCCGGTCATGGGCCAGTGGCATCTCGGGCAATGCCGTGTCGTACTCACTCAGCGCCCTCAGCGTGCTGGTGGTCATCATCATCATTCTGGTGGCGGCCGTGTACATGCTGCTGGACGCCCCGCGCATTGCCCGCTTCGCGCAGCAGATCGGTGGCCCATCAGCGTCCCAGTTCCTGCGCCGCACCGAACGCACGCTGGGGCAGTACATCAAGGCCCAGAC
>SYFI01000088.1 GCA_005800465.1 Actinomycetota bacterium
ATTGGTAGTGAGGTCACCCGTGGCATCGGGGGAGAGGTACAAGTTGACCATCTCCCAGTCGGCCTCGTGATCATTGATGCCATGGAACGACGACCGCCAATCGTTCATGCAATAGAAGAACCAGTACTGAAGGACTGTCCAACCGGCTTCGTGCACCACCCGGCCGTAGTAGGGGGTGCCATTCCCGGCGATCTGGTCGCGGTAGGTGATCTCGCCGGCGGCGACGGCTCCCCGGGGCACACGCCCGCGGAACAGCAGGGTGATCCGAAAGAGGGCGTCGATGAGGCGGGCGATGACGCCCACACGCATAAATCGGCTGGCCTGGCGCATGCTCGGACCGTTGCCGGCCTTGTGCCAATTGCGGTACTCGCGCCGCGTGAGCGGGGTGTGCACGTATCGCAGATGCATCGTGCGGCTGGCGTGATCACGCCCTAACTGCGCGAGGCCATCGAGGTCGGTCTCACCCGGTTCCGCCAACTTCTGATCACTTCCATCGGCGTCGCGCTCCCACACCGAACAGGCCTCGACGTAGGCACCCACGTCGGCGGGAAGGAAGAGCTCCACCTTGTTAAAGCGAAGGATCGGCTCATGACGGCGCAACAGATCAAGTTCATCCACAGCCCCAGCGTACGTCACGCGCCGAGCCGGGCGATAACGTCCGGGATATGAACATCACCCGCTTCGGCGGCCTCGCGGCCGTCACACTCTGTTCAGCCGCCCTCCTTGTGGGGTGCGGATCATATTCGTCATCTGCCGATACGTCCTCGGCCGACACCACCACCACCGCTGCGGCCACCGCCGCAGCGACCACCACCGCAGCAGCTACGACCGCTGACCAGAAGGTAGGTGGCACGGCCACGTGCGACCAAGCATCCCTCAGCAAGGCTGTCGAAGCCACCGGCACGGCGAAGGAGCCCAACACCCTCGCAACGCCGACGTCATTTGAGTGCTCAGATGGCTGGGCGTATGCCTACGTCAACTCGGGCACGGGAGATGCCCAGTACACGGGCACCACGGTGTTCGAGGCCGAAGGCCAGTTCTGGATTCCGAAGGACCGCCAGAAGGTGTGCATCTCGCCCGGCAATCAGGTGCCGAAGGCGATCTACCAGCCGGCCTGCGAGACCAACTAGCGCTGCGTGTGAGTGGACTCCGCCTGCGTGGCGCGGGTCCACTCACGGCAGAGCCGCGTGACGACCGCGTGGCTCACCTTGCTGTCGGTCTCGGGCATGGCGATTGATTGCACGCAGAGTGCGCCCAGCTGCTTTGGCCCAAATCGGTAAATCCCGGTGCCATTTTGCGCAATGCGGCTGTTGAGGGTGGTCGCATGCGTGGCCACCCATTCTCAGCCCTGGCGCGAGGGGCACATGGCTGCGGGCATGCCGGTGACGGGGCCGGTGGGGGGCCCAAGATGAAGTGCGCCCGGACCACGCGGCCGCCGTGGGCGGTGATGGCGCGGATAAAGGCGGCCGGCAGGTTGAGCCAGTCGTCGTAGTTGATGGCACCGATCTGCCCCACGCCTGCGCTGTTGTACATCGCGAGCCAGTATCTCTCACCGGCGGCCACGGCGGCAATGGCACCGCGCCAGTGCGATCGCTCGGCAGGTGACTCCATCGCTTTCATCATGGGGTATGCCACGTACATCATCACGCGTTTCGCATAACTGGAACCCCAGGGGGATGGGGCGTCGAGCTGGTTCATTGCGATGCTCAGGCGGGATCCAGCCCGCCCCTTGAACGCATTCCCGATGTCGTCGATCGCCACCAGATGTGCCTTGCACGGCATCTTGGGGTTACACGTGCCGTTGATCGCGCGCCGGAGGCGCTTGGCGATCTCTGCTGGGGGCAGTGTGGTGCCAGCACCACGCCATCAACCCGGGCAATGCGGTTTGTCGGCGGGAGCACGGTATGCCTGGCCGGCAACTGGCGGAATGTCGCAATGCGCTCGAGCGGCCCCGGCCCGTGGGGGAGCAGGCGTTCCAACACCGTCTGAATCTTGAACTCAGACAGATAGATGATGTGGCGGGGCGCGCCCGAGACCGCACCCGGAGAGCGAGCGGGCTTGGCACTGGTACCGCCGCTCTCGCTGCCGCAGCCCACACCTGCCACGACGAGCGACAGGTCCACGATGAGTGCAACTGTGCGCGGAGCCAGGTGGCAGACCCTCATGGGCCGATATCATCAGCGCGGAGCATTCGAGATAGACCGGGTGGCCGAGACTGGTATAAAGCGATGGGGCCCCCGGAAAACGACCTGCTGATGCCGCAATTGGCATCCGCAGACTGGAGGAGACAGGCAATGGATATGGCGGAAGTCAAGGCCTCGCTACAGGCGAAGGTCGATGGTCCGATTGACCACTACGGGTTCTTCATGACCAAGGGCTCATTCACCAAAGCCCCGGCGGGCGCCATGGGCGACGCCTTTAAGATGCTCGGCGGCTTTCGCCGCAAGAAGCGCGGTGGCGATCTCACGGGTGTGAGCAGCAGTGCATCCACGATGGGCCTGGATAATCACCAGACGGCCCTCGTACTGGCTGGCGGTCTGCTCTATGCAGTGGACACCACCACGAGCATGGGCGGCACGATGAGCATCGGCGAGGTGCTGGGTAGCTGGCCAACTGATGAGCTGGTTGTGGAAGGCACCCGCAAGAGCCAGGGCAAGGTGCAGGGCAACGTCACCCTGCTCCTCGACCTGGACATCACACACCCGCCGAGCGGGGGTGGTGGCCAGATGCAGACCATGACCTACGAGGGGCTCGGTGACCCCACGCTCGACCTCTACGAGGCCATCACCGCGCTCAACTAGACGGGCCGACGCTGCCTTCGGCGGCTTTCACTGCGACGCGGATCGCGACGACGAACTCCTTCGCCGCGATCCGCTCGCGAGCCTCCACCGGCACCTCAAACGCGAAGGCCTCCCCAACCACCACAAGGTAGACGAACCCCTCGGGCACTGGCTCGCTGAACGACCAGCCGATCTCGTCGGTCGTGAAAATGCCGACGAGCGCATTCCCGAAGATGCCGCGGGCGGTTACCTCCTCGCGCGTGGTGCTCTCATCGCGCACCATCGCTCGCGTGCCCACCAACGGGCCGCTCACGTCGCGGCACCGGATCTGGTCGGCCCCGAGGGTGATGCCGTGGAACTCGGTGGGAAGTGGTGCCGGGGGTCGCTTGCCCATTGCGCCTCGCTAATTGTCGTCGAACACCAAGATCTGGCCGCCGTAACAGGCAACCCACACGCGCTGAGTGACCGGCTCATACGTGATGCCGATGGGGTGGTAGCAGGCCTCCACCGTTTGCAGCACCCGCATGTTGCTGCTGCGCAGCTTCGAGATCGACCCGCTCTCGTAATTAACTACATACAACGCTGAACCGTCGGTGGAGCGAGCGAGGCTGCGGGGCGCACCACCGGTGCTCGCCCGGGTAACTGCTCCGGTGCGAAGGTTCACCTTGGCCACCCTGCCCTCGGCGTTCAGGGTAACGTAGGCCGTGCTGCCGTCGTCTGACAGTGCCACGGCGCGCGGCCCCGAACCCACCTCGATCTGCTGCGTGCGGTAGTTGCGCAGGTCAACGCGCAGCAGGTGACTGCTGCCCATGATGGCCACGATGGCGAAACGGCCATCCTGCGACACCGCGATACCGCGCGGATAGGCTCCGAGAGGCATCGTGCGCACCACCTTGCCGGTGGCCGCGTTGATCACACTCATGTCCCACGAGCACCAGTTGGTGACCAGCACACGACCACCATCGGGCGTGACCGCCACCACTTTGGGCACCGCCCCCACCGGGTACACTTGGTCAATCGTCATGCTCTCGAGGTTGACGCGATAGGTGAATGAGTGGTCAGTATCCGAAGAGGGGGTGCAGGTGTCCTTCCCCTCGGGTCCGAACCCGCTGCCGTACATGGCGTAGTTGGTCACATAGGCATAGAGGCCACCGGGCGAGAACGCGGCCTCAACCGGTGCACCACGCGAGATGCCCGGGTGGCCCTTCACCCCGAACTTGGCCAAGTTCACGGAGTCGGGGATGGTCGCCTTCAGTTTCATGGTGCGGGCGTCGTACACCGTGATGGTGTGCGTGTACATCATGTTCTGGGCGGTGACGAGCCCGCTGCCCGATGCCGCCACCGACTTCGGAGAGATCTGCCCGGTGATCGTCGCGCGAAGATGGAGCCGCCCCTGCACTGCTGGGGGCCCCGTTGCCGCAGGCGCTCCTGCAGCGGGCGCCGCCACGGTGGCGCCCGCTGCAACGTGGGCTGAGGGAATGGTCAGAAGTGCAGTGATCAATACCACCGGGGCGGTGAGACGCATTGGGCATCCTTGGTAGTCGTACCGAACAGGGTTCCGAACCCGGGCCGCTGATCGTATCCTCCTCCGCGAGCACTGGGTATGGATTGCCTTCCTTGCCTTGAGGGCGCCAAAACCGCAGTTGGTGATGCGGTCACCTGAAATCGTGGGTCTTTACCCCCGCCCGCGAGTACGGGGGCACGGGCGATAGTTCCCGCTCGCGACGGACGAAGTGCTGCTGGCTGCGTTGCACCCCGACGAGGAACTCCCCCCGGGCAGATCTTAAGTGCTGTCGGCCCCGCCGCCGCCGGCTGGTTCATTGCCGTCCCCCCCGTCGTTGTCACCGCCCTTCGGACGGTTGCGACGACAACGTTCGGAGCAGTAGCGCACCTCGTTCCAGTTCTCGGCCCACTTGTGGCGCCAGGCGAACGGGCGCCCGCACGTGGCGCAGATTTTTTCGGGGAGGTCGCCCTTACGTCTCATTCGTCCCATGTGTGGCGTCCATCTCCTCTCCTTGCCCGACGCATGCAAGCAGTTGCGGGCGGGCGCGATTTCATCCGCGTAATTCGTTGACAGCGGCCAATGAATCAGCCGTTCCGCGCAGCGATGCGCTGCTCCGTCGGATGCCGGGGTGGGTGACGGGTCCTAAGGTGGCACCGGCGTCGGCGCTCCCCAAGGTCCATTAGCTCCGTGACAAAGGCACGGAAGCCCTTCTCGTACATTCCATCGCTATCGGGATAACGAATGTTTTTATTCAGGCGATGCCGGGGGCGCTACCCGGCATACGGGCGAGCGCGAAACCTCTGCCGACGATCGCCACGGCAGCGGTGACCGGTCCCGATCAATAACCCCGCTCCCACCCCATTGACTCCGTCTTTCCTGATCAATGCCCTGTATCGCCGCCGGTCAAGAAGCCCAACCCGGGGCACGGGAGGCACGGGAACGGGCAATTTCGGTACCACCACACACATCTCATCGAATCCGATTGAGCAGGCCCCGCCCAAGCGCAATGCCAACTACGACGAGCAGTACGAATGGAGCAAAGATCATGCGCACAATCATCGTGGCTCCAGTTACCAATTTCATGTGGCAATCGTACTCCCACTCATCAATGGCGCAGGCCTGACCGATGTCCCTGAGTGCATGCGGCTCATACCGGCCGCCTCGCAGGGCGGGGGATCTAAAGAACTGGCAACCCCGGCTCCGCCACTCGCAGCTCATCGCGCCCGAAGTGATCCAAACAGCGCGGGGTGGCTGCGCTGTACCCGGAATGCCAGCAGCGCGCCGATCGCCGGCCTACTCGCACAAGGGCGATGTCTACGAGTGGTCCTCTGCGTGGTTTGAGCAGCCTGACCAACGCAGCGGAATCACCCGGGCGATGCCTGAATGACGTTGTCGGCGGGCGGGAGGTATTGCGGCGCGAGCGGTCACCGGGCAATCGGTCGCAATCGAACCCGCGGCCCGAGGATTGACAAGACGATCCGCGGGTGCGGCGAGGTGGGGTGGGGTCGGGGATCACCTCATGAGGGCGGCGGTGCTCACCACTCCGCCCCTGATCGAGCACGGTGTGGTGCCGTGGAGTCGCTTCGCACCTTCGTGCAGACCCATGCGGTCGCCGCCTATGCAGTGTCGTCATCCATCGCCATAAGTCCCGGCTGGACGATGGTCACGGGCTAGCCTTGGCGGCCAATCCGACTTCGAGGGACGGTCTCTGATGCAGCGGTTCACCGATGGCTACCGGGACCTGCGCGGCCTGTCCTGGCCCGCGAGCTATCCCATCGCTCAGTTCCCCAACCCTCCGCTCATCATCGGGCTGGCAGCGCTGGGGGCGAGATACGTGGCCACAGGGGCCGTGGCAGACCTGCTGGCCGCCCTCGGATACGTGTTTATCGCCATCTGGGCATACCTCGAACTTACGGCCAGAGTCAACATGTTCCGCCGTGCGCTCGGGCTTGCTGGGCTCGCCTACATCGTCGTGACCATCGCGCAGCGCTTCGGCGCGTAGGACGGCAGCGTGTACCACGACATCGCCATCATCGAGGCCGGGCTCAGTGGGTTGTACGCGGCCCGGCTACTGCAGCAGGCGGGCGCCGACTACGTGGTGCTGGAGAGGGCGCCCCGCACTGGCGGGCGAATCCTCTCGCTGGGCGCAGATGGCGCACGCGGACCCTGCGACATGGGGCCGTCGTGGTTCTGGCCGGCGTATCAGCCCCGCATGCCTGCGCTGGTGCGCGAGTTGGGCTTGCGCGCCTTTCCGCAGGCGAACACGGGTGCACTGCTGTGGGAGGAGTCCGCGACCGAGTGCATCCGGTACGAGGGTGGCGCACCCGATGATGGATCGATGCGCATTTATGGAGGCACCGCCACGCTGATCGACTCGCTCGCGGAGGAGATCCCCCCCCGAGCGGGTGCTGGTGGAGCATCGGGTCACTGCGCTGCGACAAACGCCACAGGGAATCTCCGTTCAGTTGAGTGCGGAGGCCGGCCCGGATGTCGCTTACCAAACGCGAACCGTTATCTGCACGCTGCCGCCGCGGCTCCTGGCCCCGACCGTGGAGTTCGACCTACCGCTTCCCGAGGCTGTGCGCAGCAGCTGGACCGCCGTGCCCACCTATATGCCGGGCAACGCGAAGTTCGTTGCCATCTACGAGCACGCCTTCTGGCGCGATGCCAGCCTCTCGGGCGAGGGGCGAAGCCGCGTGGGGCCGCTTGTGGAGATCCACGATGCGTGTGATGGGCACGGGCTGGCTGCCCTGACCGCGTTTGTCGGCACGCCCCCACAGGCGGGCATGGGTGCCCTCGACCACCTGTGTGAGGCCGCCATCGCCCAACTGGTGCGCCTACTCGGGCCCGCGGCCCAGCACCCCGTGGCGTGTCTTCTGAGGGACCGGGCCGCTGACCCTCTGCTGGCCACCGCTGATGACATGCAGCCGCTGTACGCCCACCCGCAGTACGGGCGGCATGCATCGCCGCCGGGCGAGTGGGCCGGGTGCCTCATTCTCGGTGGTACTGAGAGCGCCCCCACCTACGGTGGCGACATGGAGGGGGCGCTCGAGGCAACCGAGGTGGCGGTCGCCGCGGCGCCCTGACGACGCCGCGGCGCGATGGCGCCACCCGCACGTACGCCAACTGCGTTTGCACTGCGCTTTCGACCAGGTGCCACAGGCAGCAGAAAACGGGAAAGGCCCGCCGAAGCGGGCCTTTCGTGAAACGGGAGTGACGGGACTCGAACCCGCGGCCTCAGGATTGACAGTCCTACGGCCCTCCCGGTTCCTAGGGGGTGGCCGTGGTGCCTGAATCGGTGACCTGTCGAATGGCGTCATTCCGGGAGCATCCGGTCGCCTCCATCACCTCGGCGACCTTCACGTGGATGATGCGGGTCACCTCGGCGCGGCTGTCATTGCCGGTCACCGGGCCGGTGCCGCCACCAGCCAGGCGCGGCGTTGGCTTCACCTCGCTCTGGGCGATCCTCTGCCTTGTCGGTGTTTTGGGTGCTCATGCTGAGGAGGCTATGGCGACTGCAGCGAACGCGCCAGCGGCGGCGGGGCTGCACCAGCAGCGCGGAGCAGGCGTGGAGGCCGCCCGTCAGCGCAACGCCGGCGACCAGCGCGGCACGTAGGTCGGTTCCCCCCAGCAGGGGGCCGCGCCGGTGATACGTTCGGCATCGTGACGTATGCGCGATCCCGCCTGCTGGTGGGCGTAACCGCGGTGGGCACCTGGGTGGTCATCTGCATCGCCTTCCTGGCCGCGGGCGGGGCGTCGCTGCTGCCCGACGCGGAAGCGTCGGCGGGCACGCAGGCGGGCCTGCTGTTCGCGCTGCTCGGCGTCTATGTGCTGGTGAGCCTGCCCTTCGACCTGCTTGGCGGGCTGGTGCTGCCCCGGCGCCACGGGCGCGAGGTCGCGCCTACCGGCGCATACCTCGCCGGCTTGCTGCGGGGCGTGGTGGTGCAGGTGGTCGTGATGGCGGCTGCTGCCGCGCTGATCGTGCTGGCGGGGAGCGCCGGTGGCGACGGCGCCGGGCTGGCAGTGGCGGCCGGCATCGCGCTGGTGATCGCACTCGGCAGGCTTCCCTTGGCGCGCGCGGTGGCGGCGCTGGGCCGGCCCGTCGCGATGGACGATGCGGCGGGCACGGTGACCATCGCGGCGGCAGACGTGGGCTTCACCGGTGGCGTCACGGGCCTGTCGGGGCGCATCACCATACCCGCCGCGTGGCGGGTCAACCTGGGCGACGGCCTGCAGGTGGAGATTGATCGCAGGCGATCGCAGGCCGGGGCGTCGTACTGGCTGGGCATCGTGGTCGCGCTGGCGTGGACGGTCGGCGGTGTGGCGGTGTCGATGGCCCTGCCCGGAGGCGGCGCTGGTGACATGTCGGCCCTGGTGGCCACCGGGGCTTGGTTCACCCTGTGGTCGTTCGTGGGCCTGCTGGTGCTGCCATCGGTGAGCAGGCCGGCCGTGCGTGCGGCCGACGCCGCGGCGGCCGCGGCGTTCCCCCACGAGCAGGTGGCCGCGGTCATCTCGTCGCTGGATGCCCTGCAGGATGATGAGCCCAAGCGGCCCGACGCCGTCGAGGCCATCTTCCACCCCATTCCCGGGGCAGCCGGACGCATCGCCGCGCTGAGCGCCCCGCCACCCGGCCCCCGGCCGTGGAACGTGGCGCGCACGGCGCTGCCGATGTCGTGGTGCTGCCTGGGCCTGCTGGGCCGTGCCGTGCACTGCAACGCCGGGCGCCCCGAGCTGTGGGTGCTGCTGCCCACCGACTGAGCCCGCGGGCGCGACCCGCCGTCATCAACGAGGGGATGAGGGGCATCCTTGGAGATGACGCGATGGCGCTGATTAGAGGACTGGTCGGAGGGGGCGAGCGAAGGGGGCACCCTTGCGCAGGCTCTTAGGCTCACACGAGGCCCGCACGCAGGAGGTCACCTAACTGTTAGCCCTTGCGCCGCATCACCCTCGTCAGCGCATCATGCTGAGTGATGTCCTCAGACTTCATGAGGGCTGCGGCCTTCGCGTGAACGATCTCCTGAGCTCGGCCCGCTCCCCATCGCCAACTGGGTACGGGCTGGTGCGCCCATCGAGCAGAGCGGCCGCCAGGGCGTCGAGGTCAAGCACCGCCCACCGCCCTCAGTTCGCGGGAGACCGCGTTCACCAGTGCCTGCCGACTGCTGGGGTCGAGCGGCACGGCATCCATCGCCCGGCGCACGGCATCGGCGACCACGCGGATGTTCGCTTCACTGATCGACGGTTGGCGCTCTGCCAAGTTCGTGTCGGCTGCGATCTTCGCCAGTCGTCCGGCACGGTTGAGGGACTCGGCGTAGAGCCTCACCGTTGGGTTGCTGGCGTCGTCAGGCTCCACCGTGGACACCTGCACCCGCATGGCCTCTCGATCACCCGCAGCCACCGACAGGGCGCGGCTGAGCACCTCCTGATGCTGAGCGACCATCGCTGCGGCGAGGGGTTCGCGCGCCTCGTCAACGCCGTCGTGCCAAACAGCGAGGCGCGACTCGGCATCGCTGCACGTAATGGCGGAAGGCATGTCAGCTGGGTTTGACTTGCCGAAGAGGCCCAACTTCAGGCCCGGACGGTTGACGGGAATGCGCATGACATAAAGTCGGAGGCTACTGCGCCTTATTAGCGTGCGACCGGTCAGGGCGCGCGCAGGGGGCTCGAGGCGGGTCTCCGTCTGGTGCGCTCCCCTGCCCTCGGGCTACGGGCGCTTACTGCCAGCGGTATTGATCGTGACCAGCCCGGTCGTGGACACCACATCGCCCGATCCGGAGTAGTCGCTCGCCTGCAACTCCCACCGGACATTGCACCGCTCGCCCGGGCGGGTGCGTGGCATGGCAAACTTCGTGGTGCCAGTACTGACGAGGCGTTTCCGTGTGACCCGGTCCTGCCACCACGGCCCGATGATGGTGTCCACGTAGTTGCCGCACTCCACAGATACGGTCCCCGTGCCCACGACCGCCCGAGTCACATCCGGGGCGTAGATCGTGTCGCCGTTGTCGTCGTATCCAGCCCGTTCCCGGTAGACCTGCTCAACGGAGTAGATCACCGAAAGGCTCGCGGTCGGGGGTGAACTTCTTGCTGGCCCCGTCTACCCACACGGATGATGTCGCGCTCACATCGCCGTCGCGGCCCACGCCCTTCGCGGCTGCTGCAGTCGAAACGGTGAGCGCTAGGGCGACCCCGACGGTAGCCACGTGAACTGCGATAGTGACTTTTGGATGGGCGTGCCACACGCAGTGAATCGTACGCTCGCCGGGGTCATGGCGATGGCGCACGACCTCTGGAACGACGGAAGGCTCGCCGAAGCGGGCCTTCCGTGAAGCGGGAGTGACGGGACTCGAACCCGCGGCCTCAGGATTGACAGGACTATTCCGACTACGGGTGAGTACGGGTGAACACGGGCAGGGAGGGGCGTTTGGGTGCCTCGCACCTCCCTATGGGAAGCCTGATCTCTGGGGGGCCGTGTCGCACCTTGCGTCGCACCTACAGCCCCACCGCGCTGGCGAGGTCGTCTCCTACCGGGAGGTCATCGGTGAGGATGTGGACGTACACCTTCATCGTGAAGCCGGGATTGGCCTGCCCGAGCAGGCGGGACACCACGGCGATATGCGTGCCGGTGTGAATCCAGCGTGACGCGTCCGGCGGTGGCGCCCGGCTCGGCCTTAGGCGCCCTCAGGCGTAGGCTGCGCGAATGAACTTTCCCTCGACCTCCAAGCGCTCGGTGGCATCGCTCGCCATGGGCGCGATCCTCATCGGCGGCCTCGCCGCGGCCGACGCATCCAGCGCGGCGAAGAAGAGGAAGACATGCACGCCCGCGCCCAAGGCCAAGTGCGACGGCGTGAACCTGACCAAGCGCAATCTGGCCGGCAAGAACCTGCGCGGCATCAACCTCAAGGGCGCCAACCTCACCGGGGCCAACCTGAAGGGAGCGAACCTCACGGGGGCTACGCTCACGAACGCCAAGCTGGGGAGGGCCAATCTCACGAACGCGGTGGTCTCGAGGGCTCGCACTGGCGGGGCAAGCGTCAATGGCGCCACGGTAACGGGCCTGGTGAGCGGGGCCGTCTCGGGCACGCCCAACTCGCTCCCCACCGGCTGGCAGCTGAACTCCGGCTACTTCATGGGCCCTCGCGCCAACCTCGCCGGTGCGAACCTCATCGGGCAGACCCTCACGGCGGTGAACCTCACCGGCGCCACCCTCACCGGCGCGCTGCTCACCGGCGCCACGGCCTACGCCTCCACCTTCACCAATGCCGCCATGGCCAACGCCAACCTGGCGGGCGCCACGATCACCATCAGCACGCTCACCGGGGCCAACCTCTCCGGCGCGTCGCTCGTGGGCGCAACCTTCACCGCGAGCGGCGCGGTGAGCGCCAACTTCACCGGCGCAAACCTCACGGCGGCCACGATGTCGGGCACCGACCTCACCGGCGCGAACTTTTCGCGGGTATACGGCCGCGCGGCCACCTTCTCGGGGGCCACCCTCACGGGCGCCAACCTCACCTCGGCGGCGCTCGGCGGCAACTCCCAGAACTCCGTGGCGCTCGACGGGGCCGACCTCACCGGCGCCAACCTCGCCGGCACGGTGCTGGGCTACGCCAACCTGACGAACGCCGTAATCACGAACGCCACCATCACGGGCGCCGACCTCCGCAACGCCACGTACGACGGCCTGAGGTCGGGCGGGCTCACCAATGGCGCGGGCACGCGCCTGCCGGCGAGCACGTGGGTGGTGGGCGGCTACCTCATCGGCGAGAACGTCAACCTGGTGGAGGCCGACCTCAGGGACCAGGTGCTCACGGGCCTCGACTTCCAGGGCGCCGATCTCTCACGCGCCAACCTCTCGGGCGCGCGGCTCGTCAGCGCCTCGCTCGTCAATGCCATTGCGGTGGGCGCCGACTTCACCGGCGCGAGTCTCATTCAGGCGACGCTCGGCGGCGCCGACCTGCGCGAGTCCAGCGTGGCGAGGGCCACGCTGGACCTCGCGTCGTTCGACGGCAGTCTCGCGAACGCCCCCTACGGCACCACCGGTAGTGAAAGCACGACCCTCACGCAGAACCCGGTTACCGTGCTCACCAACATGTCCGGGCTCGACCTGTCGGGGGCCAACCTGTCGTTGGCCGACAAGCACTGGATCCAGGTCGACTTCACCGGCGCGAACCTCACGGGCACCACGTTCAAGGACAACGGTCATTTCAACTACAGCGTCTTCGCCCGGGCGAATCTCGCGGGAACGGCCTTCGGTGGCAGCGGCTCGGGCGTGAAGTTCGAGAACGCGATCTTCACCGGAGCGACCGGGGTGCCGACCATCGGCGGCGGGGGATCTTGGGGCCGGACGACCTGCCCGAACGGCACCGTGCTGAGCACGGCCTGCGCGTTCTCATGACCCGGAGCGCTCACCCGTCCTGAGCTGGGCGCATGCGCCCTGCACGATCTTCCAGGCCTTGGCGTAGAGCGCTTTCTCCTCGGCGATGGTCTGCATGCACAGCACTTCGATTGCCTGCGGGCCGAGGCGGTATAGGCCCACCCCGTTTATGGTGATTGACCGGTTGAGCTCATTGGCCCGCGCCGCGACCCATGCGCAGGCCTTGCCCTCGGGGCACATCTCCCGGGGCATGCCCGCGATGCGCCCCGTGAAGTCGCCCACCATGAAGTGCACGCGGCTGAGATCTCCGCCCGCGCTGGTGATGGCATCGGTGATGGCCTTGGTGCCCTCGGTCCACATGCGGTAGTCGACGTCGCGGCTGAAGTCGGGGTACATCTCCAGCCAATAGCTCTCACCCTTCGCGACCGCCGACAGTGCGTCACCCCACCCGGCAGCCGCGTCGTCACCCGCCATGATCCCCTCGATCATCTGGAGCGGGATGTACATCATCACGCGGTCGGCGTAGGTGGATCCCCACGGTGACTCATCTTGGAGCAGGTCCATGGCGTCGTTGAGCCGCTTGCCCGCGTCGCCCTTGAACTCGACGCCGATGTCGTCGATGGACACCACGTGCGACGTGCACGGCATGTGCTTGCTGCAGGTGGTGTCGACGGCCACGCGGATGCGCCGGGCGATCTCCTCGGCCGGTATCTTCGCGAGGGTCACCCCGTCGAGCCGCGCGATTCGGTAGGCCGGCTGCAGCACCGTCTGCGCGGCCGGCATCTGGCGGAACACCTGCGCACGCTCGAGCGGACCCGGCCCCGTGGGCAGCAGCCTCTCGAGGATCGTGCTTATGCTGAATTCGGACAGGTAGACGACGTGGCGCTTCGCGCCCGGCGTGGCGGGCGTGCCCGCATCCGGCAGTGCCGCGGAAGCCGAGCGCCTTCCATCGGAGTTCGCCACCACTCCGCCGCAGCCGGCGGCCAGGAGCGCCAGCAGAACTGCGAGCACGATTGCCAGGCGTGATGGCGAGGAGCGCATTACTTTCAAATCATACCCCGTGGCGCCCCTCGCCATCGGGATCAGGGGCGAGTCGCTCGGGGAGCGCCGCCGCTGCCGAACGCGGGCGTCGCCGACACCGGTCGTTCATCCTTTGGCCATGCGTCGGTCACTCATCGCCATGGCCCTGCTCGCCACCGGAGTGGTCGTCGCGGGATGCGGATCATCGCCTGCGCTCACCGCCTCTGAGGGCGCGGGAGGCGTCACCATGCCAGCCGAGGCCGGCCACGTGCACGGCATCGCCTCCACTGGGGCCGGGGGAGTCGTAATCGGAACACACGGTGGCCTCTACGCCCTCGCGCGCGACGGGGTGCCGGAGCGCGTGGGTGATCCCGCTGACGTCATGGGTCTGGCGGCGCTGCCGTCCGACGTACTGCTGTCATCCGGCCATCCCGGATCTGGGAGCGACGAACCGGACCCCCTGGGGCTGCGGCGCTCAGGCGATGGGGGTGCATCGTGGACGCGCATCGATGCGGTTCCGCGTGACGATTACCACGTGATCGAGGCGGGTGGCGGTCGTGTCTATGCGGTGGGCAGCGATGGCGCGCTATACGCGGGCGCGACGCTCACGACGATGGCGAAGGCGGGAACCGCTCCGGCGGGGCTCATCGACGTCGCCGTGCACCCCGTGAGGGGGGGAATGATGATCGCCGCCACCGAGTCAGGGCTCCAGCGCTCCGATGACTCGGGCAGCACGTGGACGCTCGTGGGGGATGCGCTGGGGCTGCTCTCGTGGGTTCGCCCCGACGCGCTGTACATGGTCGACGCGCGAGGCGGCCTGTCGGTGAGCAGCGATGGGGGGCAGTCCTGGACACTTCGCGGAACCATCGGTGCGCCGCCGGCAGCGCTGCTGGCGTCGTCGGCCGTCGACCTCGTGGCCGCTGATCATGAGGGCCGCATCAGGTTGTCCGCGGATGGCGGGCGCACGTGGTCGTGACCCGGGCATACCGCTGGCTTCGCGGCGTGCCGTGGCCGACGGGCTACCCCATCGCTTAGTCGCCGAACCTGCCTCTCCCAATCGGGCTGGTGGCGCCGGTGCTGCGCTGCCTGACGAGCAGGGCCTGCACCGGCACCGTGCTCGACCGTTCTCCGGATTTCGGACCTCTCGGCGTCGAGCGTGACGTCACGGCGAGCCGATGGGAGTCCGATGAAGCTCAAGCCTCTGTATCGCGCGACGTTCCAATACCCCGACGGAGGTCACGGCACCGTCATCGAGGGCGAGGCCAGCAGCGAGGGCCACTACTTCTTCGTGGCCGAGGGCGAGGTGACCGGCCGTATCTCCGGTCGAATGCAGGCGGCCAATCACCCCCGCTCGCGCATAGACAAAAATGCCCTGCCGAACATTCAGGGCGCCATCACCACCGACGACGACGCCACGATCATCTTCGACTGGCAGGGCTTCGCCCGTCCGTCCCCGCCGTCCCCCCGGCAAATCGTGGTGGCCGCAAGCGCCAGCGGTGACGAGCGCTACGCATGGCTCAACAACGTGGTGTGCGTCGGCTGCGGCGAGATCCGCCC
>SYFI01000089.1 GCA_005800465.1 Actinomycetota bacterium
GACGCCACCTTGCCGGGCATGGGCTCGGTAAACCACAGGTTGCCGTCGGCACCCGCTGCGATGCCGCGGGGCATGGCGTTTGCGGTGGGCACCGCGAACTCCGTGATCACGCCGCTGGTGGTGATGCGGCCGATCTTGTTGCCACCGGCCTCGGCAAACCACAGGTTGCCATCGGCGCCCGAGGCGATGTACTGCGGCTGGGCACCGGCGGTGGGCAGCGTGTACTCGGTGATGGCGCCAGCAGTGGTGATGGCGCCAATCTTGTTGCCCGTGGCCTCGGTAAACCACATGCGCCCATCACGGCCTGGGGTGATTCCGATGGGCGCCGCGTTGGCGGTGGGGATGGGGTAGTTGCTCACCGCTCCGGCGGGGGTGACCGCACCGATCTGCCCCCCACTCTGGGTTACCCACTGGCGCCCGTCGGGGCCCGCCGCTGATGCCCACCCGGCCGAGGTGAGGCCCGTGATCTGCGTGGTGGTGCCTGCGGTGGTGTCGAGGCGGCCCATGGCGGCGGTGAAGTTGTAGGTCATCCACATGGCGCCATCGGGGCCCGGGGCGATGCTGCTCACCAATCGGCCGCCAGCTGCCACCGACACCTGTGCACCTGGGCCCGCGGTGGTGAAGGGCACCACCGCGTTCAGGTCGGTGAACGTGCCGTACACGTCGCCATTGGGCGCCGCACCGATCCCTGAGGAGTCAATGGCGCCCGTTCCAGCGGGGTACTCGGTCACGATGCCGGGTGTGGACGCCGTGGCAATTCCTGCTGCGCACAGCGCAATTGCGGGGGCTGCGATTACTGCGGCGATGAGCCTGAGCGAGCGGGGCATGTGTGTCCTTGGTGAGTGGGGGCGCGGTGGTTCCATGCTGAACCCTAGCGCCACGTGGCTATGCCTCAAGCAGATCCAGGAAGCGCCGGGGGGTCATGATTGCCGGCATGCCGGGCAGGTCGAGCAGGTGGCGGTCGCCGGTTACCAGTGCGGCATGCCACTCACGGGCGAGGGCCACCAGGTCGTCGTCATCCGCATCGCCCGGCACATCGCCGTGGTCGACGGCGAGGTCGGGCACGAAGTGCGCGCTGTGTACCAGCGCGCTGATGATGTCGTCCATGTCCTTTGGCGACGGCCGCCTGCCTCGCATCGTGGGCGAGTTGAGTACGTGCGCCACCTCACTGAGCAGCGCGCCTGTGGTGATGCACTCGAACGCACCCTCACGGAGCGCGTTGATCAGTGCGGCCGGGGGCCCCGTGCTGCCGATGGCCGCTGACACGAAGACGTTGGCGTCAAGTACGGCGCGCACGGGCCTGCTTGCGGCGCTCGTTCCTGATGCCGTGCTGCAGATCCACAACCCAGTTCATCAGCTCGTCTTCGCCCATGCCGTCGAAGTCGGGGTCGGGTTGCTGGTCCTCCCAGAGGCGCTCAAACACGCCGAGCCCCAGGTGCCGGTTGAGGGCTTCCTCAATAAGGTCGCCCTCCTTCATGCCGCGGTGGGCGGCGGCCACCCGAGCCGACCTGAGGATGTCCTCATCAATGGTGAGGGTGGTGCGGGTCTTCGCCATGGCCCGACAATATCACTTCTGCATCACTGCATCATGATGCAGTGCGGGAAATCAGCCCTCGGTAAGGCTCTTCCGGATTGGCTCCACTGCCCGCAGCGCGAGGGCCGCAACCGTAAGCGTGGGGTTCGCGGTGCCGGCGGTGACCATCGGGCTGGTGCCCACCACAAAGCAGTTGCGGGTGCCGTGCACGCGCAGGTTCTTGTCAACCACCGAGGTCTTTGGATCGTTACCCATGCGGGTGGTGCCGATGTTGTGGCCGGCTCCCTGAAAGTTGTCGATGGGGTTCTGCTGCACGCCGGTGGCACCCAGGGTCTGCAGCACGCGAAGGTGCAGCGTTCGCGCGGCCTTCGATCCGTTGGTGGTGTATTCGCCCATCTCGTAGGTGATGGCCGGGCGCGGCACGCCGATGGCGTCGGTCTCGGTGGCGAGGGTGACGCGGTTTGTTGCCAGAGGCTCCTGCTCCACGCAGCTGGCGATGAGCGCATGGCGCAGTATCTGGTCTGTGAAGTCGGCGAACCCCGCGGTGCCGATGTCGTTCTTCTGCGCCCAGGTGGCCACCTGCTGGGTGGGGTCGCCCATCATGTAGGTCCAGCCGTCGTTGTGCACCTCGGGGCGAAATGCTGAGTACTGCGAACGGAATGCGCCATCGCGCACCTGGTCGATGCCGCTCGTCGATCCAGGCCCCCGGTACGGGTGGGTGCGCTGGGACAGCAGGCCCCATGCCAGCTGTACCGGGTGATCCATAAGAAACCTGCCCACCATGTCGGTGGCGTTGCCAAGCCCCTGGGGCTGCTGGTCGCTCTTCGACATGAGCATGAGCTTGGCGGCCTCAATTGCGCTGGCGGCAATCACCACCGTGTGCGAGGTGATGGTGATGGGGTCGCCACCCGACGGCCGGTAGGTCACCGTGGCTGTGCCGGGCTGCACCTGCACATTTACCACCACTGCCGACGGGATGAACGTGGCACCCGCGGCCCGCGCCTTCTTCACATGCACCGTGCCGTCGTACTTGGCACCAATGGGGCAGATGGGCACACAGGATGAGTTACCGCAGCAGGCCGGGCGGCCGTCGCGGACCACGCTGTTGCGGGCCTGCGGTGTGGAGTTGACCGTCAGGCCGATGGTGGCGGCACCCTTCTTGAACACCTTGTCCATGTACGACAGCGGGATGGGCGGCATGGGGTAGGGCGTTGAGCGCGGCGATCCGAGCAGCGGGGTGTCCTCACCCGACACACCGATGGCATCCTCGGCCTTGCCATACCAGGGCTCAAGCTCGTTGTACGAGATGGGCCAGTCAGCACCATGGCCAAACTCGGTCTTCATGCGAAAGTCGTTGGGCACGAACCTGAGTGCGGTACCGAGCCAATGCCAGGTGGCGCCGCCCACGCGTCGCTCGTAGTTGCTGCGAAAGCCCCATCCCTTTTGCACGTAGTAGTCGGCGGGGTTCACGGTGCCCGCGCGGGGCGCGTACGACACGTCGGGGTACGCAGCCTCGGGCACGCGTACCGGTGACGCGCGGAAGTCGTCAACCGCCTGCTGGCGATCCTGCAGGGGGCCAGACTCGAGCACCAGCACCTTCACGCCCTTCTTGGCCAGCCCCTCGGCCACCATGGCACCCGAGATGCCGGCGCCCACGATGATCACATCGGCATCGTTCTGCGCGCTCATGTGGCCTTCCCTCCCGGTGCGCCCCACGACCCGGTGGCGCCGTAGCACTCGGTGAACTCATGCACCTTGGTAAACACCAGGGCGTCGCTGAATGCCACCACCGTGGTGCTCCCGCCCTTTGCGGACACCGTTCCGCTCCACCAGGCACCGGCGATGGCGCGCATGCACTCGTCGGCGCCAGGCATCTTGGTGGCGCCCATGCGCTCGAGGTCACTCATCGACTCCGGCGCACCCTCGGTGCCGAATGCCGTGGCAACGAATGCGTTGGGGGAGAGTTGAAGCCCTGCGGCCTCAAGCGCGGTGAGGTAGGCCGCTGCGGGTGCCGCGGGCAGGTCGCTCACGCCGGTGAGAATGCGCGACACGGTGACGAAGTGCTCCACCTGTGTGGAACTCGGCGCCGCCGTGCTGCCGCTGTCGCCTGTGCCGCAGCCCACCAGATACAGACTCACCGTGCCGAGCGCCGCTGTGGCCACGAATGTGCGGCGTGTGAGGCGTC
>SYFI01000090.1 GCA_005800465.1 Actinomycetota bacterium
GAATCCGTCAGTGAGATGCGTGATCGCCCCCGTGAGGGCCTTCTTGAGCGCCTCGCCGACATCCGGGGCCCATCCCTTGGCGGCCACCGCAACTGCCGCAACCAGCAGGGTCACCATTACCACCATCCCCACGTACTCCACCGTTCCCTGGCCGCGCTCGTCGCGCAGGCGCCACCAAGTGGAGAGCGCCGCGGTATGCAATCGAGCCGTCATGCGAGCTGTCACCAGACCTCCCTCATCGTCGTCACCAGTCACCGTGATGGTGGCTGGGCGGGTAGTCACGCATCCAGACCGCCGCGTGCCATCGCGCGCGTGTATCTGCGCCACCTCAGCGCCGTCTCACAGCCTCGATGGCCCGAATGCGGAGAAACCGCGCGCCCCGCAAAATGAGCCAGTCGGCCGCCATCGCCCCGGCATCACGGGAGATCTTCAGAAAGCTCTCACGAATCGGGCGCTCGCCGATACCCAGCGCGTCGCGGGCAATGTCACCACCGCTGCTCACCAACTGCCGTGCGGGAGTCATACGCCCCTGACCAAATATTCCCGCTGCGGTCTCGAGCGGGTGGCGGATGATCCCTTCTGCCTGCGACCGCACCTCGTCAGTGAATCCCGAAAGGGCCTCGAGTTCGCCGTCAACATTGAGCGCACCCCACGACAGGAATCCATCCCATACCCGGTGGAGTAGTCCCGGCTCTCCCTGCCTGGCCGCCATATCTGTGGCCAACTGCCGCGACTGGCCTTCGGCCACCGGAGGCCCTTCGGCGGCAACTGCCCCCAGCGGTGCGGTCACTCGCGCGATGATCGCGGGTGGATGATCGGGCACTCGCACCACTCCCGATGCCCACAGCGCCATCCCCGCCATCAATAGCGCCACCACGAGCGTGATCCCCGCATGCTCGACCGTGGCCTGCCCTCGCTGGTTCCACCGCCCCAATGCGTTGTCCATACGTCGACCGTATGATCGCGAGGCGCACGCATGGGTGGCGCAACGTGCGCATTGGGCCACGTCTTCGCACCGATCCGGCCAAAGCGGCGCTAGCCTTTCCCATGTCCATTTGAGGAGCACCTGTGTCGATCATCAACTCGATGAGCAGCCGTGCCGGTCGCGTTGCCCGCGACATGAAGGGTTCCGTGCGTCGGGCACGTCTCGAAGGCGAACGGCGCCTGCTTGAGCGCCGCCATCGAAGCGCGCTCGAGGCACTCGGGTCGCGGGCCTACGCCCTCATCCGCGACGGTGCTCTCCCAGGCGACGCACTTGCGCCGGAAGTTGCCGACGTGGAGACCCGCTTGGCGGCGATTGACGCCGCAGTGGCTGCGATGGAGCACGACGGTTCGGGTGACCGCGAGGCTGCCCACGATGAGCGCCAGTCCCCGGATATTGCATTTCCCATGGTCTCCGACGAGCCCATGGACCCCGGCCGGGAGGGATGATTTCGTTGCAGTGGTGCCGTTTCCTGCCGGCCTGCACGAAATATCCCTTGCGAGATTGCTCGGCGGCGGTATGATTCCGGCCCCGGTCGCCCGGCCGGAGACATGCGAGGAGCAGTCAGTGCGCACGGAGTCGGACCTCCAAGGACACCATCACGCCGACGCCCCCGGCTGTCACCGCTGCGGGCTCCCGCTACTGGCATCAACCGACTTCTGCCCCTACTGCGAGCGCTCCATCCACGAGGGCGCCATCAGCGGCATCGTGCACTGGCGCCCGGCACAGATGCGCGATATCCGCCGGCCCATGATCACCGAGACGCGCCTCCTGGCCGCTGGCTTCGTAGTGTTTGCCCTCATTGCCGCGGCCAGCCTGGTCGCCGCGCTGGCCACCTGAACCCACCCCGAAGGGACCCCGCGTGCCGCGCATCATCGACGATGGAACCGAACTGTTCGAAGTCGGCGATGAGGTCGTGGGTGACTTCCGCTGCTCCGAGTGCGACCTGCTTGTGACGTCACCTGAAGAGGCCGACGGCATTCTCGTGCTTCCCGCATGCCCGCTGTGCAAGTCGCCGGAGTGGCGCCGAGCGGGCTGACCAGCTACTCCGCCGGGTCGAGCCCGGTGAACACGTCGGATGTCTCCACGACGGTGAGGGTTTCGAAGGTGGCACTGCCCCGGGCGGAGAGCTCGGCGGTCATGTGTGCCACGGCGGCGTCACCCGGTGCCTCAATGACACTGAGGAAGTCGTAGAGCCCCAGCACGGCCCACTGGTCGATGACGCGGCCACCCAGGTCCTCGATTTCGCGATTCACCTCAAACAGGCGCTCCGGCGTGACGCGAAGCGTCTGAAGGCCCTGAGGGCTGATCGTGGCAAGGAGGATGTAGGTAGTCATGATGCTGTTATCCAGTCTACCCGTGCGCCGTGCCACGGCGGGAACGCCATGCCGGGATAATCACGCTGAGCAGTCCTACGAGGGCGAGAAGCAGGCCGGCGATCAGCGCAAGCCAGGTGCCGGGGCCCACTGAGCTCTCGATGGGCGGCATCCGGTAGCCCTTGAGAGGAATGGCCGCAGCGCCCGCGCGCACAACGGCGGCGATGTCGGCCGGACGCGTCACCAGATGGACGACCTCGGCGATGGCCATGGCCACAATGACCAGGCCGGATATCAAAGCCCCCATGGCCGCAATCGCCCGGCGACCGAGCGCCATGGCAAACCCGATCACCAGCAGGCCTGCAATAGCCGCGACGAGAGCAGCCACACCCTGCCACTCGCCAATTCCAGGTTCCGACACCACCAGCCGGGAGTTCACCGAAAGGATGCCCCATTCGAGCCCGGTGGCGATGATCGCCACCGCCCCCGACAGCACCGCGATGACAAGGAACGCGAGCCGTCCCCCTGCACCATCGCCGCTCTTCACCCCTTCGGTCCTCGCCACAGGGCTATCCTGCCTTCCGAATCCCAACAAGGCCCTGGAAGGACCAGACAATGCAGCGTGACTCAGACCCCACACCCAACGAGCTCCAGCGTGCACTGCTCGAGTACGAGCCAACGGACCTCGAAGAGCTTCTGATCGCTTGGACCCAAGACCATTGGAACATGGCCGCGCGCGCGATGGTCTACAACAAGCCCGAGGGCGACAAGATGGTGAGCGGCGTGTCAGGCGTGCGCACCGATGAGGGGCAGTTGGTGATGCAGGTTGCCGCTCGTGTGGCTGTCTCCGAGCGTGAACTCATGTGCCGCGCCGTCGCCGCAGTGCTGCCGGAATGGCTTGAGACCACCTACGGCCTTACGCCCGGCGGGCAGAAGAAAGGCAAGAAGAAGGGCAAGTAGGCACCGCAGGAACGGCGGGTTACTCCTTGGGCTCCATGGGGTAGCCCGCCTCGTTCCAGGCCTCAAAACCCCCCACCAGCACGCCCACGCGTGACCGGCCGGCGTCAAAGGCCACCAGGGCGATCTTCATACTTGTGGCCTCGCCCGGGCGATCGCAGTAGAACACGATCTCCTTGCCCTCCGGGAGGGTGGCGAGCCCATTCTGAAAGTCCATGGGGTCAAGGCGGAGTGCGCCCTTGATCTTCATTTCGGCTTCCCGATAGGTCAGGTCACGGGCATCAACCGGCAGCACGTTGTCGCCCATGCGAAAAGATGCGTAAAGGTCTGCTGGCTGCCACTGCGAGATGTCATCCCAAGCCACTTCGCCACTCCTCCTAATTCACGACGCGACAACGCTACCAGCGAGCGCTACGCCCGCGTGCTGCCCCACTGCTCATCGTGCACCAACGACCTCCAGCCGCGAAAACTCTTCTTCAAAGCGGGAGGCAGGCCATCGGGGAACGACTCCGGATACCCGAGCGGGCTCACCAGCACCGGGTCCACCTCTCCCGGCAACCCCAGAATGGCGCGCAGCCGATCCTTCTCAAAGCGCTGGAACGCCGACGTGGGCACCGTGCCCAGATCCTGTGCCCGCGCTGCCACCATCAGGTTCTCCATCGCGAATGCCACTGAAAGCAGGTCATCCACGTACCCGCCCTCAGCCATCGAATCGGGGTAGTTCCCGCGGGGTACCAGCAGGGCAACGATCCACACCGGCGCGATGCGGTACGTGCTGAGGATCTTCTCGGCGTACTCCCCGCACTGCCGACGGTGCTCGTCATCATCGAGGTCACGCTGGGGGCGCATATTGGCGAAGTACTCGGCGCCGCCAGCGATGATCAGGTCGGCTATCTCGCGGCGTCGCTCTGCATCCCGCACCACGAGCAGGCTCCAGGCCTGCGAGCCGCTGCCGGTGGGTGCGGCGAGCGCCGCACGGAGCAGCCCATCCACCACATCATCGGGGATGGGTCGGTCGGTATACGTGCGCACGGCCTTGCGCTTGCGGATTGCCTCAATCGCGTCCATCGGAATGCCCTTTCTTCAGTCGGCCCGCCGGGATGCGGGAAGGATACGACGCGGCTATGACAGTAGGTCCAGCGCGTGCTCGGCGTCCCCGGTCGACTTCACCTTGTAATCAGCGTGAAGAATCTTGCCCTTGGCATCAATCACAAAGGTACTGCGCTCCACCCCCATGTACTTCTTGCCGTACATCGACTTCTCCACCCAGACGCCGTACGCCTCAAGGGTCGCGTGCGACTCGTCGGAGAGCAGGGGGAACGTGAGCCCCTCCTTGTCGCGAAACTTCACGAGGCGCGACACGGGGTCGGGACTGATGCCGAGGACGGCGGCGCCACTCTTGGCGAACGCCTTCAGGTGATCGCGGTACTCGCATGCCTGGGCGGTGCAACCCGAGGTCATGGCCTTCGGATAGAAGTAGATGATCACGGGCGAGCCCCTGAGCGACGACAACGCGACCTCCGTGCCGTC
The DNA here is from genome assembly GCA_005800465.1 of Actinomycetota bacterium. Lineage (GTDB taxonomy): Bacteria > Actinomycetota > Thermoleophilia > Miltoncostaeales > Miltoncostaeaceae > SYFI01. Next base: position 4,786 of record SYFI01000090.1, read on the forward strand.
ATCGCATGCGAGGGTGAAGTCGGGGGCCATCTGGCCGGGCAGAAGACGTGCCACGGGTTTTTCTCCAAGTCGGTTCGGTTTGGGCGCGACGACCGTACCCGTTTGCACAAACAACGGAAAGTGAGTGTGGCCCCCGGGCGAATGACCGTCGGAGCGCGCGCATACCGTCCGGGCGTGACCCTGACGAGCCTCACCCACGTACACGAGGTGGCTGCGGCGCTTGAGCGTGCAGATGCATCCGCTCGCGTGCTGGGCGCACGTGCCCGGGCCGCGCGCGACGGTGCCGGCCCCGCCGCCGCATTCTCGGCACTGGCATCGGCGGGGCCGGACGGTCTAGTCCCTGCCGTGGGCACCGGTGGCGCCTTGGCCGCACGGCATCTGGAACAGGCCGCCCTCGCCGCCGCAGCCACCGAAGGGGCGTTGCCAACAGACGTCGTGGAGGCGCTCGTCCATGCGGCCGGTGCATCACGTGCGCAAGCGGGCGGTGCCAACGCCCTCGATCCGGCCGGCGCGGCGCGGGTGGTGCGACGCGAGGTGGCATCGGTACGAGGACTGGCAGCGCACTCGATGCGACGCGATGAGTTCTGGGAGGTCATGCGGCTGGGTACGTTTCTGCCGCGCGCCGCGTGGATGAGCGCGCTCCTGCTGTCGTGCGCCCGTGTAGCCGCATCGTCTCCCGAGAGCGCCGACGCCGTATGGCTCGCCGCAGCCCGCGTGGCCGGCGCGCAGGGCGACGATCTGCCCGTTCCTGCCGATGTCCCAATGCTGCTGGTCATCGATGACCGGGCGCCCATCAGCGTGGCCTACTCGGTCGAGAAGGTCACCTCGGCCCTATTCGCCCTCTCGCGGCATGGTGCAGGCGACTCGGCACTGCTGGCGCTGTCCCGTGCCACCGCAGCGCGGCTCTCCAACCCCTCGCTGCGCGATCTCCTGACCGCTGACGCGGTATTGGCGATGAGCGAGGTACTCAATGCGATCGGTGCGCTTGCGGTGGTCGGAGTGCCCGGCGTCGGGAGCGAGCCGCGCCCACGGGCGACGGCGGCCTGACCCCGGGGCAGGAGTTGTTCACAATCCCCCGCCGTGAAGACCATCTTCAACCGCATCGCCCCATCGGAAGGCGGGCTCATCCTGACAACCGTCGCGGTGCCGGCCATTACTGCGTTCCCCTGCCCCGTGACGGCGATGACCTAGACTTCGCGTATGTGGCCGATTACTCCATCACGCGTTGACATCGTGGCGTGGACCACGGCGATTGTGCTCGCGGCAGTCGGCACCTTCATCGCCTCGGCCGGAGGGGCACGGCTCGGGGTGGCACTGACCGTCGGCGGGATCATCCTCATCGCCGTTGTCGTTACCTTTCTGATTGTGGACGGCACCCGACACCGCGACGCATCCATCCCCGGGACCGGGGACGACTGATGGCCGACGGCGCATTCGGGCCATCCGCACGGCGGTGGCTCGGCGTGCGCGAACGCATGCTCGACCCGGGCAGGCGATCACTCACCACGGGTGAGGCAGCGGCGATGATCGGCGTGAGCATCCCCACCATCCGGCTGTGGGCGGATTCCGGACGGGTTCCGTGCCATCGCACCGCTGGTGGGCACCGCAGGTTTGAGGTGGAGGAGATTCGCGACTGGTTGCGCAGCACCGGGGCGCCTCCACCGCGCGCAGTTCGTGCTGCGCCATCACAGGTGGACTTTCTCCCCTGCCCCCGGATGGCAGGCGTGCTCGTTGATCTCATCGGGGCCGTCGCCGTGCGCGCAACCCGCCACGAGGCAGGTGGCCCCGACTGCCCGGCCCCCATGCCGAGCAGCAACCGATCCCTCGAGGACGCCTCCCGTTATGTGCGCCCGCTTGCCCGCACGCTCGAGCTCGGGCGCCTCGGCCAAATGGAGGACCGCGCCGAGGCAGCTGGTCTACGCGGAACCGTTCGCGGACAGGAGGTGGAGGTTCTCCTCCAGGACCGCCGCCTCTCCGCCGCCATGATCGCCGAGGCCGAGGACGCCATCGCTGGTGGTGCCGACGTGGAGGAGTTCGGGCTGGCCACCCTGCACTCGGTGGCCGAGCACCTCACGGCCGCGCTCGTACGCGGCCTCGCCGGGCTGCAGTCGGAGGTTCCCGAGAAGCCGGTCGCGCCGCTCGAGTAGCCGGAAATACCAGAGGCCCGCCGAAGCGGGCCTCTGGGTTAGCGAGCCGTAAGCCGGATTCTGTCATGGACAGTCATCCATCTGGGACCCCCGTTGCCGGGTGCCTCATGCGGCCTACCTGGGACTGGGCGAGCAACCCGTAACGCCCCGATTTGGCCTTGCACCGAGTGGGGTTTACCCAGCCGACCTGTCACCAGGCCGCTGGTGCGCTCTTACCGCACCTGTTCACCCTTACCCCCGAAGGGGCGGTTTCGTTTCTGTGGCACTTTCCCTCGGGTTTCCCCGGCTGGCCGTTAACCAGCACCCTGCTCTGCGGTGTCCGGACTTTCCTCGAGACCGAAGTCCCGCGACTGCCTGGCTCGCAGGCGAAACCGTAGCGCGCCGGGGCCGTGCGCCCATAGCCCCCGGCGCACCACGCCGCTCCTAGATATCGCGCATCACTCCCACAACGCGACCAATCACCTTGATGTCCGTGCCTCGGATTGGCTCATAAGCGTCATTCTCAGCCTCCAGGCGCACACCGCCCGGCTCGCGGTACACGCGCTTTATCGTGGCCTCGTCTTCAAGCAGCGCCACGACGATCTGTCCGTCGCGCGCTGTCTGCTGCTGCTTCACGGCCACTAGGTCACCATCGAGGATGCCTGCGTTGATCATCGAGTCGCCCTTGATGCGCAACAGGTAATCGGCAGCGAATGGGGCAGCCACCCAGTCCTCAACATGCTCATCAGCCAGAATCGGTGCGCCGGCCGCCACGGACCCAACCAGGGGCAGCGAGGCCTCCGGGCGGTTGCCCGACGACGACGTGCGTCCACCGGGCAGCCCCACCAGCATGGCCCTCGGCTTGGAGGGGTCGCGCCGCAGATGTCCACCCGCTTCAAGCTTCTCCAGATGGCGGTGCACGGTCGATGGCGATGCCAAGCCCACGCCAGCGCCGATCTCGCGCACGGTGGGTGGATAGCCATGGCGCTGGAGGTGATCCTCGATGAAGATGAGGATCTCGGCCTGTCTGCCCGTCGGTGCCTCAGCCATTCGGTACAACTCCACGGTCGGTGATGTCGAACTGGTGTTCGCCAACATACCATTCCCTCCTGCTGCTACAGTGCCCGCCGCTGCCCGATCAGTAATCGGGCCGTCTGTGC
>SYFI01000091.1 GCA_005800465.1 Actinomycetota bacterium
AGAGCACCTCCTCCACAGAACGGTTAAGGCGGTGGATCTCGTCGACGAACAACACATCGCCGGGCGCGAGCGCGGTGAGGATGGCCGCGAGGTCGCCCTTGCGCTCCAGCACGGGGCCGCTGGTAATGGTGATCTCCACGCCCATCTCGGCCGCGAGGATGAGGGCGAGCGACGTCTTGCCGAGCCCCGGCGGGCCGGCCAGCAGCACATGATCGAGCGGCTCACCGCGCAGGCGGGCCGCCTGCAGGAAGATTGACAGCTGGTCGCACACCGACCTCTGCCCCACAAAGGTGTCAAGCGACTTGGGTCGCAGCGAAGTGTCGAGCTCCACCTCCTCGCGAAGGGGGTCGGGGTCGGACAGGCGCTCCTCGGTCATGCGCGACCGAGCGCTGCGAGCCCGTGGCGGATGAGGCTCTCCTCGTCCAACCCGTTATCGGCCGATGACAGTGCGTGATCAACCTCTGCCTCGGTGAACCCGAGGGCGAGCAGGCCATCGCGGGCAGCACCGCGGTGGCCGCTGCCCGGTGCGGGTGCAATGGCCCCCGTGCCCCCCACCTTGTCGCGCAGCTCCAGGATGACCCGTTCGGCGGTCTTCTTGCCCACCCCGGATGCCTGGGTGAGAAATGCCACCTCGCCCCCGCGAATGGCGTTGGCGAGAAGCTGGGGGGTGGTGAGCCCGGTGATGGTCTGTGCCATGCGCGGGCCGATGCCGCTCACCCCGATGAGCTGCATGAACAGCACGCGCTCGGCGTCGTCGCCAAACCCGTACAGGTCAAGGGCGTCCTCGCGCACGGCGAGATGCGTCTTCAACGTCACCTCGCCGCCGATGGGCGGCAACAGGCCCCTTGTGTATTCGGACACGCGCACGAGAAATCCCATCCCGCCCATGCCAATCACCACGCCATCGGCATCCTGCTCGGCCAGTTGGCCGGTGACGAAGCGAATCATGGCCGCAGGCTATCGCCCGCCACGGATGCCGATGGCAGCCTGTAACGGCCCGGAGGAGGCGTGGCAGATGGCCGCGGCCAGTGCATCGGCGGCATGATCGGTGTCGGTCTCCGCCTTCGTGAGGCGGGTCACCATCGCCCGCACCTGATACTTGTCGGCCCGGCCGTTCCCAGTGACCGACTGCTTGATCTGATTGGGCGTGTATTCGGTCACAGCGATCCCGGCACTCGCGCAGACAACCAGAAGGGCTCCGCGGGCCGCGGCCCTCCCCATGGCCGCTGTGCTCACCGGATGCACGAAGAATGACTCGAGCGCCGCACCATCCACGGGGTGCTCGGCAAGCACTGCCATAAGCCCCTCGTTCAGCGTGAGCAGTCGCTGCTCCACGGGCTGCCTGGCGGGAGTGCGGATGGTCCCCCAGGCGAGAGCCTCAATGCGGCTGCCCACTCTCCGCACCACGCCGTATCCCGTATTGGCGAGCCCGGGGTCGATGCCGAGAACCAGCATCTAGGAGGCCACGGCCTCCATCACCTCTTCGGAGATATCAAAGTTGGCGTATACGTCCTGGACGTCGTCGTTGTCCTCGAGGTCGTCAAGCAGGCGCAGCAACTGACGCGCCTCCTTCTCGCCGGTCTCCACGGTGGTCTTGGGGAGCATCGTGATGTCCGCCGACGCGAGCGTGATTCCTGCGCCCTGAAGCCCTTCACGCACCTTCGCGAGCTCCACCGGGTCGGTCACCACCTGCCAGTGCGAGCCGTCCGGGGAGATGTCCTGTGCCCCGGCCTCAAGAGCCGCATCCATGAGGGCCTCTTCGTCGATGCCCTCGCCATCCACGACGATGACGCCCTTGCGCTCAAACTGCCAAGCGACGCTGCCGGGCGTGCCCAGCTCGGATCCACACTTGGTGAAGGCGTGACGAACGTCACTCGCAGTGCGATTGCGGTTATCGGTGAGGGCAACGCAAAGGATTGCCACTCCACCGGGCCCGTAGCCCTCGTACGTGACCGTTTCGTAATCCACGGAACCATCGGCACCGCCGATGCCCTTTTGGATGGCGCGTTCGATGTTGTCCTTGGGCATCGAGAGGGCACGTGCCTTTTCGATCGCCCCGGCGAGCGTGGCATTCGAATTCGCATCGCCACCGCCCTCACGCGCCGCGACCATGATCGCCCGGGTGAGCTTGGAAAAGAGCTGCCCGCGCTTGGCGTCGGCAGCGCCCTTCTTCCGCTTGATGGTGGCCCACTTACTGTGACCCGACACGGATGCCCCCCTTGAGATCTTCGTCCGCCGAAGCCGTGGCCCCGCGGATCCCGTCCACGAACAGTCTGTGCAATCGCCGGTCGCCCGTCAACTCTGGATGAAACGCGCACACGATCCGTGTGCGATCTTGCGCCGCCACGATGTGGCCAGCGTGCTCAGCGAGCACCTCCACCGACGGACCGACCTTCTCGACCCATGGCGCCCGGATAAAGATACCGCGCATGGGCGGATCACCGAGCACCGGCACGTCCACGTCGGCCTCGAATGAGGCCAGTTGCCGACCGAAGGCATTCCGCCGCACCACGATGTCCATGCCGCTGATCAACGGCTGATCACCGTCGCCGTCGATGCGGCTGGCAAGCATGATGAGACCCGCACACGTGCCGAACACCGGCAGCCCACTGGCAATGCGCTCGTGCAGGGCGCCGAGCAACCCGGAGCGGCCTGCAACCAGACCGAACGTGGTGCTCTCGCCTCCAGGGATGACGAGGCCGTCAAGGCCGTCGAGTTCATCGGGTAACCGCACCCGGGTGGTGCGGGCCCCCACGTCGGCGAGCGCGGCCTCGTGCTCGGACACCGCGCCCTGCACGGCCAAGACCCCGATACGGGGCCGCGTCAGATCGGCTGCGCTCACCAGCCCCGGGTCTGCAGCAGGCCGCCCTCGGCGACGATCTGGGCGATCTCGAGACCCGGCATGGCCTCGCGCAGACCGCACGACACACGGGCGACGACCTCTGGGTCATCCCAGTGTGTCGTGGCCTCCACGATCGCACGGGCGCGGGCCGGAGGATCCTCGCTCATAAAGATTCCGCTGCCCACAAACACGCCCTCGCAACCCAGATACATCATCAGTGCCGCATCGGCGGGAGTCGCGATGCCACCGGCCGAGAAGTTGACGACCGGCAGACGGCCGTGCTCACCCACCCACTCAATGAGGTCGAGTGGTGCAGCCATCTCCTTGGCGATCGCGAACCGCTCATCGGAGGGGGCGCTGGTCACGCGACGGATGCCCTGCGTGATGGTCTTCATGTGGCGCACGGCCTCAACAACGTTGCCGGTGCCTGCCTCGCCCTTGGTGCGTATCATCGCGGCGCCCTCGGAGATGCGGCGAAGCGCCTCCCCCAGACTGGTGGCACCGCATACGAACGGGATGGTAAAGCGACGCTTGTCGACGTGACTGGCCTCGTCGGCGGGGGTCAAGACCTCGGACTCGTCGATGTAGTCGACCTCGAGTGTCTGGAGCACCTGCGCCTCGACGTGGTGACCAATGCGGCACTTGGCCATTACCGGGATGCTCACGGCCTCCTGAATACCGATGATCATCTCGGGGTCCGACATGCGTGCCACGCCGCCATCCCTGCGGATCTCAGACGGGATGCGCTCAAGGGCCATCACCGCGCAGGCACCG
>SYFI01000092.1 GCA_005800465.1 Actinomycetota bacterium
ATCAAGACCGGCGCGCCATCTCGCGGAGAGCGCACCGCGAAGTACAACCAGCTGCTTCGTATTGAGGAACGCCTCGGGCCCGCAGCGGCCTATCCCGGACCGTCAGCGTTCTCGCACCACTGATCATTCGCTCACGTGTGATGGCCTGGGAAGGACCCCGGCCACCGGTGGCGTACCCCATATCCGACGGGGTCCATCGGGGGCCCCTCCATACGTGGGGATGGGGCGCTGCTCAAGCGATTTCTGATCATCGGGCTGTTCGTCGGGATCGCCTTCGCGTACATCGGCCCGGTGCGGGACTACCTGGGGCAGAAGGAACAGCTTCGTCTCGAGCAGGTTGCCCTGATCAAGGCCAGGGCCACCCGCGATGCGATCTCCGCGAAGATCCGTGCGCTCAAGGAGCCGCAGGTACTCGAGACCCGCGCCCGCGAGCTGGGCATGGTGCGCCCGGGCGAGACGCCCTACGCGGTACGGGGCATCAAGCACCCCGCGGTTCCGTCGAGGCCCGCCGATGATGGAGCAACCGGTGTCTGGGGATTCATCAGCGGGATCGTCGGCTGATGCCGACGCCGTTCATCGTCTGATCGGCCGTGATCCGCACGCAGGTTTCCGTGTGGCAGTGCGCTGTCCATTTGGTGGTCCCGCCGTTATTCAGAATGCCCCCATTGATGCCGACGGGCATCCATTTCCGACGCGCGACTGGCTTGCCTGCCGTGCACTCGTCACAGCGGTGAGCCGTTTGGAGGCTGATGGGGGTGTCCGGATGCTGGAATCCGACCCCGAGATGACCGATGCCCTCGCCAACGCCCATGCCCAGCATGCCGCCGTTCACGGTGGCCACCGTGTGGCCGGGTCGGGCAACCCCATACACGTCAAGTGTCTGCATGCACATCTGGCCTTCGCGCTTGCCGAAGGCGGCACATCCGTGGGCGACTGGATCATGCAACGAAGCGGTGCCACTTGGCCCACCGCGTGCTGTGCGGAGCCGGTGTCGTGAGGGGCGTGCAGCCCAAGGTCATGACCGCGCTCCTCGACTGGGATGCCGGAGAGCGCCAGATGGCCGAGCCGTCGCCAACACGTGATGCCCGGCTTCGGGTGGTGAGCGCGGTCGAGGACCAACTGCGCCGCCGTGTGGGTACCCGGTACACGCTTGCTGATCTGACCGCAGCGTACGAAGGCTCCTCGCGGTGGTTCCTCGAACTCGCTGCTGCCACGGTCCCGGGGACGCCCGAGGCGTGGGACCCATCGGTGGCCCTCGACGCAGCATTCGCCCGTTGGGCCCGCAATGCCAGCGATTCGGTGGCGCGATGAGCACGGAACCGCCTCAGCCCAACACAGCCCGCGCCCGCGATGATCGCCCGGCGGGAAAGGGCGAGCGGCCGGTCGTGCGTCGATGGGTCGCCATCGTCATCGCTGCCGTCACACTGGTTGTTGGTGGCGCGCTCGGGTACCTCGCTGCCGGTGGTCCCGATGCGCCGACACAACTTGAGGTGGTCACTAACCTCCCCGTGGTCACAGTCCCAGTGCCAGCGTCCGGGAGGACCCCATAAGTATTTCTAGGCGGCGTCTTGCGGCCCGTGTGTTCGTCATTGCAGCGATCGTCGAGGCCTGTACCTGGGCTGCCCTTCTCGTTGGGATGTACGTCAAGTACGTCCCCGAGACCACGACGGTGCTGGTGTCGATATTCGGGGCGCTGCACGGCGCCGCCTTCGTCGCCTATCTGGGCGCCACCCTATTTGCGGCGTCGCGCCTTCGCTGGTCGTGGTCTCTCACGGTCTGGGCGCTGCTGGCCAGTATCCCGCCGTTCACCACTCTTGTCTTCGAGGCCATCGCCCGGCGACGTGGGCTGCTGGGCGATGCCGAGGGGACGCCTGACGGGGCATGAGACGGGGCACCCGCCCGCGGCGCGCAGTCAGGCCTCGCCGGGTTCGGGGGCGGTCCACCCCCCGGCCAGCACGGCGTTTCGCGTCTCCCCGCGATCGATGAGCGCATGGATGTCGGGGAGCGAATCGCGGCGGAGGTACACATGCCGTTGGCCCACGCTGGGCTTCTCACCCAGGAGCCCGGCACGGACAAGCGCCTCGCCCACTTCCAGCGCGTCACGCCGGTCATCGGCGGCCGCTCCGCGGTAGAGGTTGTCAAACTCAGTGTGGTGCTGGTCGCCCACCTTGCCCATGCGCAGCAGGCGCCGCAGCACGGTGCGCGCGCGCCTGCGTCGGGGGCAGGGGTCGTCCTCAATCGCCAGGCTCGCGGCGCCCGGTGGTGGCGGTGTTCCATCGAGCCCCCAGCGCCGGAGCGCCGACACCATCTCGGCGGGGTATGAGGGGGCGTCGATCGATTGTCCGTGGGCTGCCAGGGTGAGTGCTACCCGGATGGGGTGCGACCACGTGGCCCGTGACAGCGCCGCCAGCGGGTCGGCGGCATCCAGGTGGGGCGGAGGCCCGACGATCGGGATGTCCTCGCCGTCTGGGCGGAGCGATGCGGGGAGCGGGGCCAGCACAACTGCGTTGGCGTGGGCGCAGATTTCAGCCAGTGCGAGCGGCGCGATCTCATCATCCAGATCCGGGAGGGTGAGCAGCACGAAGCCGTGCCAGTCGAGCACGCACACGGCCTCGGCGAGCACACCCGCCTCCACGGCTGCCCGGAGCGCATGCATGAGCACCCCGGCAGGCCCACGGGGGCCAAATGCCATGGCCTGTGTGGCACGGATGGGGAGTATCCAGGCGGGGCAGTCGTCTGGAGTGCGACCACTCCAGATCCAGATGACCGGGGTCCGGTCATGCAGATGGCGCGCAGCCAGATCGAGTGTGGCCACCACTGCCTCGTCGGCATCTCCCCGGCGCCATGCCGGAAGCGCCCGAGCAACCTCATCTGGGTCGCGGGCCAGATCTGCGACGGTGAGGCCTGTTGTCATCGGGCGCTCACCGTCGCATGCGGACTATGCGGCCTCGGGGTCCGGGACTGCGTGGAAGTCAGCGTTGTTTTCTGCATCGAGGTCATCCACGGTTTTGTCGCCGGCCTCGACGATGCTTGCGTCGCTGGCGGCCTCCACGGTCGTGGCCTCGCCCGAGGCAACTGCCTCGAGGGCCTCGGCCAGGCTGGTGGCACCGGCGGCGGGGGAGTCGTCCACCTCGAACGCATCGTCGTCATCAAGCTCGAACAGCAGCGGGTCCGCCTCGAATGCGGTGGACTCGGGCAGCTCGCGCTCTTCGGGGCTGCCGTCAGGATTCCAGCGCACAGCGACCTCGCCAGCCAGGATCTCGGCCTCGGCAAGGGCGACGGGGTCACGGGACGACAACTCTCCTGGAGCTGGCGGCGGCGCATCCTCAGAGCGCAGCTCTGCCGGATCTGCGGTGAGCCACACCGTGATCTGGCGCGCGCGCTTCGAAACGGCATGCACCAACGCGTATCGGCTTCCGTCGACGTGCTCGAGCGCTTCGTCCAGACGACGTCCGTAAAGCATCAAACCTCCAAGGTGATTCCATGAGCAGCGGCGAAGTGTAGCGCTCCCGCGGGGCGATGGCGGTTGACGGTGATTGTGCGGTATGGCACAATCGAGTCATGACGCAGGTACGAGACGCCATGAGCGCGCTCAATGCAATGGTCGGCCCGGCGCACACGCTGCGCCAGGCGGCTCTGCGGATGATTGAGAATCGCACCGGCGCATCAGTTGTGATGGACCCGGATCTTCCCGGGCCCTGCGTCATCACCGAGCGCGATCTGCTGAAGGCGCTGGCTGCCGGGCTCGACGTTGACGTTGAATTGGTGGGCGATCACATGACGGGTTCGCTCATCACCGCGGCACCCGAATGGCCGCTCGCAACCGCCGCGGACCAAATGGTGCGCCACGGCATCCGGCACGTGCTGGTGTTCGACGGGCCCGAACTCGTGGGGATTCTCTCAATGCGTGATGTCATCCGTGTCGGCGGCCTTGCTGCCGACGGGGGAACTGCTCCGGCCTGACACAATCGGGGCGGGGCGGGGTTCGCCGGGTAGGGTCCCGCCGTCTTGGGAGCCACCAGCCGAACAATCCGCCTTCGCAAGTGGCAGAAGAATGCGCTCGACGTGTTCGCCTCGCGCGACGGCGACGACTTCCTGGCGGTGGCCACACCGGGAGCGGGGAAGACCACCTTCGCGCTTACCGCGGCGCGGCAGGATCTGGCCGCACACCCCGGTCGCAGCTTGGTGGTGGTGGCCCCACGCAGCATCTGAAGGGCCAGTGGGCAGCCGCTGCCGAGCGCTTTGGCCTGCATGTCGATCCGACGTGGATCGCGGGGGAGCCGTTGCCCGCAGAGGTCCACGGCATCGTCACCACCGACCAGCAGGTGGCGCAGTCGACGCTCGCCGTACGCACGATCGCGAACGGGGCATTCGTGGTGCTGGACGAAATCCGACACGCCGGCGATGAACGTGCGTGGGGCGATGGCGTGCGCAGCGCATTTGAGGTGGCCTCCGTTCGCCTGTGTCTCACGGGCACGCCATTTCGATCAGACAGCCTCGCGATTCCGTTCGTCTATTACGACGCCGGTGGCGAGGCCGAACCCGACGTGGAGTACAGCTACGGCCCTGCGCTTGCCGACCGCGGCGTGGTGCGTCCGGTGCACTTCCCGCGTCTGGGTGGCGAGATGGAGTGGATCGGCCCCGAGGGCAGCGTGCAGTCGGCCTCGTTCGATGACGCCCTCGACCCGCGCCTGGCATCGCAGCGCCTGCGCACTGCGCTGGACGCCTCGGGCGAGTGGATGCCCGATGCCCTCGCACGGGCCCACGCCCAGTTGGCAGATGTGCGCCAGACGCATCCGGAAGCCGGCGGCCCGGTCATCGCGATGGATCGCGACCATGCCCGGGGGGTGGCCAAGATCATCCGGGATTGGCTGGGCGTGAAGGCCGTGGTGGTGACCAGCGACGACCCCAGTGCATCGCAGCGCATCTCAGCATTCGCCACGAGTCGCGACCCGTGGCTCGTGGCGGTGCGCATGGTGAGCGAGGGGGTAGACATCCCGCGCCTTCGTGTAGGTGTGCTCGCTACCACCACGACGACCGAGCTCTTCTTCCGCCAGGCCGTTGGGCGCATCGTGCGCTGGGTCCCGGGGCACGATGCGCCAGCCGTCGTACATGTTCAAGCCCGATGATCCACGCCTCCGGGCGCACGCAATGGGCATCGCCGAAGAGCGTCGGCACTTTCTGAAGAAGGCCGGCGAGGCCGACGACAGCGAGGGCGACGGCCTTCTCGACGAGGTGCAGACGGCACGCGAGGACGAGGAGATGTCGTTATTCCCTGCGGTGTCTGCAATGCCATCAGGCGAGGCCGTGGTGCACCGCGCCGACGAGCATCTGGGCATGTTCGGATCACTCGATGATGAGGATTCCGGGGACGATGGATTCGATGTGCAGTTGTTGGAGGCGCCGCACCTCGAGTTACGGGCACCGGATGCCTCGGGCCTCACCCCGGTGCAGCGCCGCCGCATTTTGCGCGATGCCAACTCGGTGATCGTGCGCGCCATCGCGGGTGCCGCAGGGATGATGCATGCGCAGGTGAAGGGTGAGCTCAACCGCCTCTGCGGGGTCACGAGCGTGAGCGAGGCGAGTGCCGACGAATTGGACCAGCGGCGCGAGGAGGGCGCCCGATGGCTGGAGCGCATCGGCGCCCGGGCGGGGCGCCGCTAAGAGTCAGGCGGCCTGCTGGTGCAGATCGATGCATACACAGGTGGTGCCATCGCCGCCGCCGCGGTCCACGGTGACCCTGTCAACCAGCTGACGCACGATCCAGAGACCACGACCGCGACGGGCGTGGGGGCGGGGCGGGTGCTCCTGTACGGCCTCGCTCCAGTCGAAGCCGCTACCGGAGTCGCTCACCTCGATGTGGAGGCCGGCACCGGCATCGGCCATCACATGAATGGGGGCAGCGCCATGCTCCTGCGCATTGGCGATCAGTTCGTTGATGGCGAGCGCCAGATCGTCGGCACGATCGCCGAACCCGGCACGCTGCGCGAGGTCGTGCACCGCCGCTCTCACGGGGGCGATCTCCGAGGGGTCGGCGCCGATGGTCGCCTCGATGTGGTGCGAGTCCGCAATCACGATACCCCGACAATACGCCGCACACCCGGCATCGCCCTGCATCTGGTCACCGGTAACACTGGTTGGTGACGTGCGTACCCGTGTGCGCAGGCACGCCGGAGGCGAGGGCTACTATCCCGACGGTCCCGATCCGATGTCCTGGAGTAACCCGTGTCAGTGATTCACCCCAGGGTCCGTGCCCTCGCCGCGGGTGCCATTTTTCTGGCAATTCCCGCGTGCGCGTTTGCCCAGCAGGCGACGCCACTGCCCGAGGGCACGATCCCCGCCGGCGTCTCCATCGCGGCGCTGGACGTCTCGGGGCTCGCGGCCGCCTCTGCAAAAGGGCTCGTGCTCGACACCATCGTCGCGCCGCACCGTGCCCCCATGCCGCTCACGTTCCATGGCCGTGCGCTCGAGATCGATCCGGACGCCGTGGGGTATGCGGCCGATGTGGACGCGGCGGTCACCGCTGCCATGCAGGCGGTGCCCGCCCCCGGGGCGATCACCAACATTCCCCTTGTCGAGACCATCAGTACAGCGAAGCTGCGGGGCGTCATCAAGTGGCGGGCGGGCCAGATCGGTATTCCCGCCCGAGATGCCACCGTCAGCCTGAACCGTGCCTTTCGCCCGGTGGTGGGCAAGGCCGCCTTCGGCTACGCCATTGACGTGGCAAAGGCGGTGGCGCTTCTGGCTCCCGCCCTCATCGCGGCACGCCCTGCCACCCCGTATGCACTGCCCGAGACGCGGGTGGCCCCCGAGGTCACCTCAATCGGCCCGGTGGTCGTGGTGACCCGTCGCAGCTTCAAGCTGCGGCTCTACATGGGGACCCGGCGCATCCGCACATACCCGGTCGCGGTTGGCCAACTCGCCTATCCCACGCCCACGGGCAACTTTCGTGTAATCGAGAAGCAGATGAACCCCACTTGGTTCCCGCCCAGTTCGCCGTGGGCTGCTGGTTTGGGCCCCGTTCCTCCCGGCTCGAGTAATCCGCTCGGCACCCGCTGGATCGGCACCTCCGCCCCGGCTATCGGAATGCATGGCACCCCGAACCCGTCGTCGATCGGATCGGCCGCATCGCATGGCTGTATCCGCATGTACATCTCGGATGTCGAGAACCTGTACCCACGTGTGCAGGTCGGTACCCCCGTCTTCATCCGCTGAACCGCGTCGCACCCGATGCTCACCGCAGGCTGCCTTACGGCGACTGACGTTCCCTGGCGGCGAGTGCCCGCACGCGGGCCGCGTCAACCGGTGGCATGAGTGCGCGGATGAGCGTGCCCTCGGGCCCGGCTTCCTGGGTGACCTCGCGTCCGGCGGAGTAGATGGCCGAGATGACGTCACCGCGGGAGTAGGGCACTTCGAGCACCACGCGGTCCCATCGCGCCCGGGCCGTGGCGAGCAGCCGATCGCGCAACTCATCGAGGCCCTCTCCCGAGATGGCAGAGGTGAAGACGGCAGTGGGGTACTGACGCCGAAGGGCGTCGAGGTCCTCGATGTCGAGGAGATCGCACTTGTTCATCACGTGCAGGTGCGGCACCTCGCCGGCGCCGATCTCGTCGAGCACCTCCACCACGGCCTTCGCGCGGGCCTCGCGCCCGTCATCATCCTCTGACGCGTCCGCCACGTGAAGGATGAGGTGGGCATCGCGCACCTCATCGAGGGTGGAGCGGAACGACTCGACCAGTTGGTGGGGCAGGTGGCGGATAAAGCCGACGGTGTCGGACACCAGCACCTTCACACCATCCTGTGAGAACGCGCGCGTGGTGGCGTCGAGCGTCTCGAACAGCGCGTTATTCACGTCTACCTCGGCGCCTGTCAGCGCATTCATCAGGCTCGACTTTCCGGCATTTGTGTAGCCGGCCAGCGCCACTCGCGTGACGGCCGAGGCCATGCGCTCTTCGCGCATGGTGTCGCGGCTCTTCGCCGCCTCCTGCAGACGCTTTCGCAGCACCCCCATGCGCTCGCGGATCATGCGCCGGTCCGACTCCAGCTGGCTCTCACCGGGGCCTCGTGGGCCCACACCGCCGCCGAGCCGCTCGAGGTGTTGCCACAGGCCTTCCTGGCGGGAGTACGAGTACTCCATCTGCGCCAGCTCCACCTGCAGCTTTCCCTCCGCTGACTTGGCATGCAGGGCGAAGATGTCGAGGATGATCCCGGTGCGGTCCACCACGCGCGTATTGAGCTTGTCCTCCAGATGCCGCTGTTGACCGGCTGCCAGGTCACCCTCAGCCACCACCACATTGGGCTTGTGCTCCTTCACCCACTCCGACAGTTCCTCAAGCCGCCCCTTTCCCAGATACAGGCGGGGATCAGGGCGCTCGCGACGCTGCACCACGCGGTGCACGACGGTGGCCCCCGCGGTGCGCAGCAGTTCGCCCATCTCGGTGAGGCGGTCGGCTTCCTCCACCGCGGAACAGTTGAGCGATGCGATGAGCACCGCCTTCTCCTCGACGTTGGTATCCAGTAGCAGGCGCCGGTCGGGTTCCTCATCACGCCATGCCCGCCCGCGATAGGTGCGCTGCAGGTCGCCGTCGAGGGGTGCGGATTGCTTACCCATTTGACGAGGTCCCCCGGCGATCCATCCCCGACGCAGTCTGGAACATCAGGTCCATCTGGCGCAGTACTGCGGCGTCGTCAACCGGGCCGGTGGCACGGAGGAACAGCGACACACGACCGACCACCACGCTGAGTGCCCGCGCGTTGTCGGCCCGTGAGCCCTGCGACCCCCCGTACTGCGATGGCGTCCACGGCGTGCCCGCAGGCACTACCGCGTCGGCCACGGCACCGCCGAGTGATGCCGCCGCGCTCCCGTCATCCCACAGGCCGACCACTGCCACGAGGCTCGCGCCCTTCGGGCCGGTCCACTCGCGCGTGGCGCCCCGGAGGAAGCCCGCCTGCTCCAGATTGGTGGTGAGGGCCGAATCAGGGCGCCCGAGCTGCGCCGCGGTAAATCCCTGTGCGTCAACGGCGCGGATGGGGCCAGCGGGGGTGAGGCCTGGTCGGGTCGGGAGCACGCTCACGACAGTGGCGGGCTCCGCCACGCGGGTCTGCTGCTCCTGCTGGCCCCCCAGCGAACAGCCGGTGAGACCGATCCCGCACGTGGCCGCGAGGGCGGCCGAACTGAACCAACGCATAACGGGCGATCGCCGTAGGGTCTCCATAGTCACTCTTATACTTGCAGGCGCGCGGGGCGCGTCCCCGGACATCGCGTCACGACATGGAGGATCGATGACCACAGGTGCAATGACGGCCTGGAATTACACCAAGACGGCGTTACTCATGGCTGCGCTCACCGCCGTGCTCATTCTTCTCGGCGGTCTGATCGGCGGGGTATCGGGAATTCTCCTGATGGCCATCGTCGCGGTGATCTTCAACTTCGCCATGTACTGGGGCAGCGGATCCATCGCGCTGAAGATGACACATGCCGTCCCTGTGTCGGCGGACGAGGCCCCGGAGCTTCACGCCATGATCGGTCGTCTGGCAGATCGCGCCGGCGTCCCGATGCCCGGCGTCTACGTCACGCCCGACCAGCAGGCCAACGCGTTTGCCTGCGGACGCAACCCGCGGCACTCGGCGATCGCCGTGACCCAGGGCATTCAGCACCAGCTGACCATGCGCGAGTTGGAAGGAGTGCTTGCGCACGAGATGGCGCATATCCGCAACCGCGACATCCTCATCGCGAGCGTCGCGGCGATGGTGGCCGGGGCGATCTCCGCCATCGCCACCTGGCTCCAGTTCTCAATGCTGTTCGGGGGAGATGACGAAGGCGGGCTTGGGATCATCGGCACGCTTGCCGCCATGATCATCGCGCCAATCGCCGCCACAATTATCCAGTTGGCGATCTCCCGCCAGCGCGAATATCAGGCCGACCTCACGGGGGCCGAGCTGCTGGGCGACCCCGAGCCGCTTGCGAGCGCGCTCGAGAACCTGCAACGTGGTGCCGAGCAGGTTCCCATGCAGGTCAATCCGGCGGCGGCGCCCATGTACATCGTGAACCCGCTTGCGGCGCTGCATGGCCGTGGCACCTCGAAATTGTTCTCGACCCACCCGCCGATGGAGGAGCGAATCCGACGCCTGCGCTCTCTCGCCCCACTCGTCTCGGCCCAATACCAAGAGGTAGTTGGATGAGCATCAAGGAAGAGATTTCACGGCTATTGGGCGACCCGACGGCCAAGCACAAGCGCCTGACCGAGTACTGCGTGGGCCAGCTCAAGCAGGGGCGTTCGCTGTCGGAGATCGTTGCTGATCCTTATGTGACCAACCGTCTCAACCCGATGCAACGCTGCGCACTGGTTGAGGAGCCCGAGATCGTGCACGCCGCGCAGGAGGAATCGCTCGACGACCTGCGATCGCACTTGGCGGAACTCGCAGGCGGATAACGAAGTAGAGTTGATTCCGCCGGGTCGTGTGTCACCCCTCGCGGGTCATGCCCCGGCCGATGCGTCCCGCATCGTTGTCCCGGGGTATGACCCGAGGTGCACGTCCCGCAGATGGCGACCTTCTTCCAGCAAAATGAGACTGTCCTCGTGTTTACGCACGGGATCATTCTGTTCGCGCTCGGGTTCGCCGCCTGGCTTCAGCGCCGCCGTGCCACGCGGTTCACCCTCACATCGTCGCTGATCTGGCTTGCGTCGTACGCATTTATCGAGGCGTGGGTCATCTGGGGGTTCGTGTTCATCCCCATCCAGTCCAACTATCTCGCGCCCGAGGTAATCCATGCGCTGGTGGTGCTGCGCGCGGTGCTGCAGTCGGTAGCGGTGGTCTTCCTGCTGCAGTTCGGGCTGCGGCTCGTGCCATGGACCCGGCAGCGTCTGCGCGCGTTCTCAATTGCCTCGGTCGTCGCGTCGGCCGCCATCATCATCTCCGCCACGGTTGCGGCGGGCAATCTCGGCTGGAACGTTCTCGAGTGGGAAGACACCACCGCAGCGTTGTCGCGGTATGTGTTTCTCATCCCGGGCGCCCTGCTTTCGGCCTACGGCATGTGGCGGCAGCGGGAGGAACTGACCCGCTCGGGCATGGTGGGTATCCGTCCGTACGCCGCTCTCGCAGCCGCCGCGCTGCTGGTCTATGCAGTGGTGGGAGGAATCATCGTGGAGCCCGCGCCGTGGGCGCCCGGGGGAATCGCGAATGAGTCAGGTTGGTTCGCCACCACCGGACTGCCGCTTGCGGTGCTGCGCAGTCTGGTGGTCCTCGCGCTGCTCCTCGCAGTCATCAAACTGCTCGACATCTTTGAAGTGGAGGCCAAACAGCAGATCGAGACGCTCGATCGCGCCCGGCTAGTGGCCGAGGAGCGTGCGCGATTCGGTCGCGACCTCCACGACGGCACCATCCAGTCGATTTACGCGTCCGGGCTGCATCTCGAGGCCGTTGCGCTCAATACCGATGATGCCGACACCCGCGAGGAGATCCGCCGGGTCGTCGGAAGCCTGAACGCCACCATCGACGGTTTGCGTGGGTACATCCGCGGCCTCCAGGCCCCCGATGGTGGCCCGGCCGGTATCGCATCAGACCTCGATCGCATCGTGCACGACTTCGTCGACGACTCGCACGTCGAGGCGACCTTCCGGGTAACGGGGCAGGAGTCGTGCGGGCCACTGCCCGAGGATGCCGGTCAGCACCTAGCGCACATCCTGCGCGAATCGCTGGCGAATGCCGCCCGCCACGCCGGTCCGTGCACTGTGAGCGTGCGTCTTACATTCCATCCGGACGAGATTGATCTGGTTGTCGCGGACACAGGGCAGGGCATCCGTGATGAGATCGCTGGTGAAGTGGTCCCGGGCCACGGCAACGGACTGAGAAACATGCATGAACGTGCCCGGTGGCTTGGAGGCCGTATCGTGATCGAGCCGGGGCCGTATGGCGGCACCCGGGTGGTGCTGGCAGTACCGCTGGATGATGTCGAGTCAACCGAGATGCCCGCCACCAAGCAGGGCATCGCGATCGAGGCGATGAGCTGATGAGCGCGATTCCAAGCCCCACCGATCCGATCCGGGTCCTGATCGTCGACGACCACCACGTGGTGCGCCTTGGCCTCAGGTCACTGCTCTCTCACACCGGCGGGTTCCGCGTGGTGGGCGAGGCCGGGTCTGTGGCTGAGGCCGTACAGATGGCCGCTCAGCTCACCCCCGATGTGGTGCTGATGGACATTCGCCTGCCGGATGGCTCCGGTGTCGACGCCTGCCGCAAAATCAAGCAGGAGAACGATGAGATCAGCGTCGTCATGCTTACCTCGTACTCCGACGAGGAGGCCATTGTGGGTGCCGTCATGGCCGGTGCATCCGGGTACCTGCTGAAGCAGGCCGATGCCGAGCGCCTTACCCAGGCCATTCGTGATGCCGCGTCGGGTGCATCCACGCTCGACCCCCGCGCCACCGGGGCACTCCTCTCACAGTTCCGCGAACTGTCCGCCAAGCAGGCCGAGGCAGAACTGGCGGGTCTCACTGATCGCGAACGCCGCATGCTCACGCTTATTGCTGAGGGCTATACCAACCGTGCCATCGGCGAGGTGCTGCACCTCTCAGAGAAGACGGTGCGCAATCACGTGTCGCAACTGCTTCGTAAGCTCGGGTTCCAGCGCCGCTCGCAGGCCGCTGCATGGGCTGGCGCGCGGCGCCTCGAACTGCCCCCGGAGTAATTCCCCCCGGGGGCAGTTCCCCGGCTATCCGTTCTTGCTCATCCAATCCCGCAACTTCGCGAACTGGGCGGACTGTTCACGCAATTTGGTGATCTCCGCATCCTGCGTACGCAGCAGGTCACCGAGATCCTTGATGGCGGACTCAAGTCGGGCAAGGATGACGGCGGCGTCTCCGGTGCTGCGAGATCCGACCGACCGACCGGGTCCACGCGTGGCACGTGAGGCCACGGTGCCCCGTTTGCGGGCGATGCGGTAAAAGTTGGCGGCAACGGTGTCGGCGCGGCGACCGGTGCGCTCAGAGATGCGCTCGAATGCGTCGCTCCGGGTCATGGCCCCGCCAGCGGTCATGCGCTCGACTTCGGCAAAGATTCCCTCTGCGATGCCACCACGGGGTACATCGGTGGTCGTTCCCGGACGCGTGCCGCCGAACGGCGGTGTGCTGTGAGACCCCTGATCCATCAGTCAACCCTCGTGTGATCCGCAGGCATTCGAGATACATATAAACGCGGAGTATTCCTCCATCGTATTACATATCAGCTGACATACATATTGCATGTTCAGTTATGCGTTACGTGGGGAAGATGGCCATGACGGCCGTGAAGCCGTGCAAGTGGGTACGGCCACACACCGGTCCGATCTCGCCATTGCAGAAGAGGCCACTCAGCGGGATTTCACCGAACACGTCCGCGGTTGCGAGCGCGTCGTGGTGCGGATCGGGGAACAGACGGGTGCCACGTCCATTGCACGAAAAAAGCAGTGCCCCTCCTGGTGCACCGGCGGTCATGCCACGCGCGGCGGCCAGTGCGGCGCGGAGGTCTGCATCGGCCGAGAGGTGGTCGCGTACCTGCAGACGCATCACCTGCCCCACCCGCACATGCTCACCCACGGCGATCGCGCCGGTACCGGGGTCGCCGCCCATCATGCCGCGGATCAGGAAGTCGCCCTGCTCGTATTCGGGGCGGTTCTCATCGATGACGATGCCGGCAAGCACTCCGTGTTCCACCAGGCGACGCTCATCTGCCGGAAGGGCCTCGATGACCTCGCGGACACGTTCGAGTGCCGGGCGACCTGCGAGTTGCCTGATGACGCCCTGACCCCCGTCGGTGATGGTCATCTCGGGGCCAACGGGGCGGCAGCCCTGCGACACAAGGGGCGTGATGCCCGAGAGGGCAACCCCCACTGCGCCGGAGCGGGTCACCCTCTGGTTGAGGATGAGGCGGTGCTCGCCCGGGGACTGACCACCCGAGGCCATACCTCCGGTCACCTCACGTGCCATCCCTTCGCCATCCGGTCCGGCAAGCGCATCGGCTGGGAAACTGAACGGATCGGCCAGCAGGATCACCGTCTGGTTCCCTTGCAGATCGGGGGGTGCGGAGGGGTCGATGGCAGGCGGCCAGCCCACCATAACCAGTCCCCCATCGGGTGCCTGACCCGGGTCGAGGATGAATGAGTCAATGGCGGTATCGGGGAGTGATGCCGCCCAGAGGGTGAATGCGGGCCCGTGCTCAATTTCGCGGGCGGTGCCGATGACCCCCTCCGCAGTGCAGCCGATCAGGTTCGCTGGCCCGAGCCCGACGCCGATGACGGATGCGATGCCGGCGGCATCGGCCATGAGATCAGGGGTGGCGAAGACCACGGCGAGGTCGGGCGTGGCGCCACCGAGGCCCGCGCGCACTGCGGCAACGGCCTCGGTGGCCGCAGTGCGTCCGGTCTCCCGCGTGCTGATGGCAGATGCAAAGGTATTCATGACTCCAAGTGTCGCCTATTGCAGCCGGATGAGGACCCGGGGCGGGACATGGCGCCGCGGGATTCCCCCCAGATGTGGCACCACCCCTTGACATGATGAACCCGCAGTGCTCTGGTTCACGGCAATGGAACGCACGTCGGGCACTCGCGCGAGACATCTTCTCCGATGAATCGCCGCATGACCCACGGCCGCAGGCTGCTGCTGCAGGTCGTCGCAACACTCGGAGTGCTCACCTGGCTGCTCGCCGTGCTCATCTGGACGTCATTCGGTCGGGTGGCGGAATCCGGTGGCTTCGCGGATGTCACCGTGGAGACGATCCAGAGCCCTGCAGGTCTCACCGGCACGGCTGATGCCGTTGTGACCATCGTCGATACCTATGCCATCGGCAAGGGTGGCTCGATCTCGGTGGCTGGAGAGTCCACCTTGCGTGGTGCGGTGCAGTCATTGCTCTCGCAGCCGGACATCGGCACACTGCTCGTACCCGCGATTGATCAGGCCCGGACCCGTTTCGAGGACCGCCCAGACGGTGGCGTCACGATCAATCTGGGCGCCGTGCGCGAGCGCCTCGTCACCGCGCTCGATGCGACCGCACCGCAACTCGCTTCGCAGATCCCCCCCGCCGGGGACCTCACGGTCACCGTCACCCGGGAGCAGGTCCCGTCCGGCGTCTCGACCGCTGCCGGTGCCCTGAACACACTTCGCCTTCTGCCCCTGTGGCTGGCGGCCACCACGATTGTGCTGCTCGGTATCGGGGTGCTCGTAGCCGACGATCGCGCACGGATGGCGCGCCGTTTGGGCATCGCCTTCATCGCGGTGGGCATCGTGCCGATTCTGCTGCGCCTCATCGTGCCTCCGATTGTGGGGGGCGCCGTGGGCGAGGGAAATGCCGGTGACATTGCGACGGCCGCCACGGTGGCGACGGTGGCCAACTGGTGGATTGCTCTGATCGTCACAGTGGTGATCGGTGTCACGATGCTGGTCGCCGGAATGCTCCTTCGCATGCCGGTGCGTGGGCGCCAGGGCCCGATCGTTCTCGGCCGCTAGGGCGCGTCGGGGTCCAGCGGGTCAAGCAGCGCATGGGCCTCGAGGCCACGGCCTCCCGGCACCATCACGTCACGCGGTCCCCCGGCCAGCATGTCCGGTACATCAAACCCGGCGTTCCTCAGCAGGAACGAGGGGATTCCTGCATTGGCCAGTATGCCCTGAAGCATCTCGCCCTCGGCCTGGTTGGCAACGATGGCCACCCGCACCCACTCGGGCTGGCGCTCCGACCGCGGCCGTCGCCGGAAGAGCGGGCTCATGCCGGGGCCGCTTCCGCCGGCATGGCGCTACGGGGCACGGGCGGGGGCGGCAGGCCCAGTGAGGCCGCGCGGATGAGCACAGCACCCGCGGCGAACCCAGCCACGTGTGCCCAGTAGGCCGTTCCCGTCTCTGCGCCTCCGAGCGCTGCCACCAGTTGGTAACCGAACCAGGCGACCAGCAGGATCCACGCGGGCAGCCTCAGCGGAATGATGATGACGAGTGCCCAGACGCGCGCGGATGGGAACAACACGATGTACGCCCCCAGTACTGCGGCCACCATGCCCGACCCGCCGATGATCGGGTTGGTGGATGTTGGCGAGGCGAGCGCCTGCACCACGAGTGCCAGCGATCCGCAGGCGAGCACGAACGGCAGGAATCGCACGCGCCCGAGCCGAGCCTCAACGGACGCACCGAAGACCCACATAAACAGCACGTTGCCGAGAATGTGCCACCACGAGGCATGAAGGAATTGTGCCGTAACGACCTCCACCCATCCCTGATGATCGGCGTTGATCAGGGCGCAGGGGTCGGTGGTGGAGCCCGTGCCATGGATGAGGTTCTCAGGCACCACGCCCCAGCGGCAGTCGAGCGCCTGGCTCGAATCGGTGATGTTGCCGTCGTCGGGGTGCAGCAAATGCACGATCCACATCGCCACCCATATGGCGATGATGGTGATGGTAAAAACCGGTGCCCGGCGGTTCGGGACGTCGTCGGCGAGAGGCAGCATCGTCCCGCCAGGCCTCCTAGCCCAGCAAGTGCATCAGGAGCGCGGCCTGCACGTAAAGGCGGTTCTCCGCCTCGTCCCAGATCGCGCTCTGCGGGCCGTGGTACACCGACCGGGTGATCTCCAGGCCGTCGTGCGCCGGCAGCGGGTGCAGGGCGATGCAGCCGGGTGCGGCGGCGTCCATGAGCGCGTCGTTCACCTGGTACGGGGTGAACTCGGCGATTCGCTGCGCCTCTTCGGCCGCGTCGTCGCCCATCGACACCCACGCATCGGTGTAGATCGCGCGCGCCTCGCTGACTGCCTCGCGTGGGTCCTCCACCACGCGCACGAATCCACCATGCTCGCGTGCGATGGCATCGCATAGGGCTACCACTTCGGGGTCGGGCATATATCCCGCCGGGCAACCGGCCACGATCTCCATGCCCATCTGTGCACCCACCACCATCAGCGAATGGCAGCAGTTATTGCCATCACCCACGTAGGCGACACGGATGCCACGCGGGTCGCCAAAGCGCTCGCGGATGGTCATGACGTCAGCCAGGCCCTGACATGGATGATGGGCGTGGGTGAGGGCGTTGATCACCGGCACATCTGCGTGCTCGGCGAGCTCCATCACCTTGCCGTGGTCCACTGTGCGGATGACGATGGCGTCCACGAATCGTGAGAGCACTTTGGCCGTGTCCTCAATCGTCTCGCCACGCCCCAGCTGCATGTCGCGCCCGGCCAGTACCACCGGGTGTGCTCCCAGCCGTGCGATACCCACCTCAAAAGACACACGCGTTCGCGTAGAGGGCTGTTCGAAGATCACTGCGACGCTCTTTCCAGCGAGCGCATCCGACCAGAGCGGCGTGGCCTTCAGCTGGTCGGCCAGGTTGAGCACGTCCCTGATCGCATCGGCGGGGTGATGCATAAGGGAGAGCACTGAGCGGCCCTGGATGGCCGGGTGGGGCGTCATATTCGTCACGTGTGCAGCGTATCGCGCCGACCCCGGGCGTCCCGAGCGGGCTGTGCCCCCGGGATGTGACCCACGCCGGTGCTACGCCCCCGCGAGTGGACCATTTGTCCAGCCGGCGCCGAGGCGCATGGCCAGATCGATGTCATCTGCCGTGGCGATGTCCTCGTCGACCAGACGCCGTGCCTCATCCAGTGCCGCCGCGTAGTAGATGGCCGCGATGACCGGTTCGGTACCGAGTGGCATCTGGTCGGCATCGGGGACCAGCCCAGCGCCGGTCTTACGCCCGAGGTCGCCGCGGGCGACCAGCGGGGCGAGGGTGGCCGAATCGTTGAATCGGTCGCCGTATGCGCGCTCAAGATCGCTGCGGATACTCTCGAGCACGTCGAGCCCCACGAGGTCACCGAGCGCGAATGGACCCATGGGTGCGGGCCCGCCCTCCGACACCATCATGTCGGCGGTGCGACGATCGACCGGCGCAGCAGCCGCCGCCCGATAGGCCTCCGCCATCGCGCGTACGAGCACTCGGTTGACCACAAACCCTGGGCACTCGGCCACCCGCACCGGCTCCTTTCCGAGCGCCCTGGCAAGGGCACAGGCCCGGGCGATGGTCGCCGCGTCGGTGGCCGCCCCGGCGATGACCTCGACGAGACGCATGGTGCTGGCGGGGTTGAAGAAGTGCAGGCCGATGAGGCGACCGGGATCGGCGGCGGCGTCTGCCAGCGCGGTGACCGAGAGGCCGGAGGTATTGGTGGCCACCAGCACGCCGGGGCGTACCGCCGCATCGATATCGGCGTGCACGCGGATCTTGAGAGCCAGATCCTCCGGCACCGCCTCGATCACCGCGTCGACACCACCGATGTCGGCGATGCCGTTCACAGGCGTGATGCCTGCGGCCACGGCCGCTGCCTCATCGCTGCTCATCCGGCCGCGCTCCACGCGGCGGTCAGCAATGGCGATGGCACGGTCGCGTCCGGCATCGGCGCGGGCGCGGTCGGCGTCCGCCAGCAGCACGGTGAACCCCCGTGCTGCCGCAACGTGGGTGATCTCCGCCCCCATGGTGCCGCCGCCGACGATTCCGATTGTCGCGATGTCGTTCATGTGCCGAGTGTATGTGACGTCCGGGGCTACCGGTAACTTCTTGAATGCTTGTTGTCACATCTGGTTTACCGCATCACACGGTGATAAACCCACCCGGCCACGACGTTGTTCACGGGCCCGCGATGACCACGCGGTACCAACAGCGTCGCCTTATTCTTTTGGTGGTACTGCTCGCCGCCACGGTGATTCCGATCATCGCCGTTGGTGCATGGTGGCTCTGGCCACTGCTGGTCATTCCCGCTGTCCTCGCCGCACCGCTTGCTGGTGGCATTGGTCTGATCGCCACGCTTCTGGCTGCCGCGGTGGCGCTGGCCGCCGCATCGGCCGGGCAGGTGAGCGCTGGTGAAATCACTGCCGGGTTCGTGGCCGTGGTTGTACTTGCCGCCCTCGGAGCCGCACATGCCGGGATGGCCGAGGGGTTGGCATTTGGCCGGCGTGATGCCGACGACGATCTTGGCCGCCGTGCCAGTGGGCTCGCGCCCCTCGATGTGTTTGACCTCATCGCCGACCGCGATTGCCGCAGGGCCGCTGACGACGGCGGGCCGGTGAGCCTCGCGCTTGTCGGCATCACCGACCTTGACGTCATCACCACGATGCACGGCGGTGCGGTACGTGATGCCCTGCTGGACGCAGCCAACCATGGCGTCGTCCGGGTGATCTCACCCTCCGACCTTGTGGTGGACATCGGTGATGGGCGTTTTATGGCACTGGTCTCTGGGCCCGCGGAGCGGGCACGCGAGGCGGGAGATCGCATTGCCATCGCCATTGAAGCCGTGCATGTACGGGCAGGAGGGGGCGTACGTGTGTCGGTGGGCGCGGTTGCCACCGGCATCGCCCAGTGGACCGACGGTGATCAGGGCATGGAGGGAATGCTGACGCGCGCCGAGTCGGCACTGATGTCCGTTCCGCGCACCCCGGTTGGCATCACCGACGCCGCCGTGACGGGCGAATTCAGGTCCGTCGCCGACGCCGCGTAAACCGGGCCACGGCGGCACCAAGCCCGGCACCGGCGGCGATGTCGAGCGGCTCGTGATCGGCTGACGCCACCCGTGCTGCCAGACCGGCACCGGCGGCAATGAGGGCAAGGGTGCCGAGAAGCGGTTTGTCGCGCACGATCACCAGCGCGATCGCCGTAGCGGAGGCTGCATGACGACTCGGGAAGCCCCCGTCATTACGGGACCCGGGCCGCGGGCGGCCAATGCCATCACGTGCCGCACTGGCGATACCCGCTGCCAGGCCGCCCGCTGCGAGGGCACGCAGACCGGTGGAACGTGAACCCGGCGACACCAGCAGGGCCCCGACGAGCAGTTGGAACGCGGGGCCCGTGGCATTGGCCACCAGCCGTGCGACCTCAGGGCCCCCTTCGATAGCAGCCACCCGTGCACGAGTGGCTGCACCAATGCGACGATCGGCTCGTAGAACCGCGGCCGTGATCTCGGGCGAAGGCACGCAATCACGGTACGAGACGTCCCGGATGCCCGCCCGGGGCTACGCTCCCTGCATGCGGATTCCTTTCATCCTCGTTGCTATTGCGCTTGTCCCCGCGGCGGCCGGTCTTGCCGGATGTGGGGCATCGGTGGGAGGGGAATCCGCGGCGCAGTTGGTGCCCACGGCACAGCGCGAATCCGCGGCGCACCTGGCGGTGCCGAGGCTTGAGGGTGCGGGGACGCTGGCGGTGGGTGTGCGGGGGCCACGACCCACCGTGATCAACATGTGGGCGTCGTGGTGCGGTCCGTGCCGCAAGGAGATGCCCGATTTGCAGCAGTTCGCAACGACGCATCCTGCGGTGAGGGTGGTGGGTGTTGCGGTGAACGACTCCGTAGACGACGCCCGGGCATTCGCACGTGAGGTGGGAGTGACATTCCCCCTCGGGTTCGACCGGGGCGACGCCGTTGCCGATGTCTACGCGGTGAGCGGTTTGCCGACCACCGTGGTGCTCGACCGCGAGGGGCGGCTGGCCGCCACATGGCCCGGCCCGGTGACCAGTGCCGACCTCGCGCGGCTCACGGCCCCTCTGGTGGCGAGCGGCTGATCCGAGGCCACGTGCATACTCCCGGCGTGGGCATCGACGAACGGGTCAACGAGCACTGCCGCCGCCATGGGCTGCTTCCCTCCGGGGCGGGCGTCCTCGCAATGGTGTCCGGCGGCGCTGATTCCACGTGCCTCATGCACCTGCTCCCACGCCTGCATGATGGTCCGGTGCACGTAATTGTGGTGGACCACGGCTTGCGTGCGGCGGCATCCGACGAGGCTGATGGGGTCGTTGTGGCCGCAGAGGGGCTCGGCCTCACCGTGTATCGCGTCGCTCTTGGTCTGGACGCCGGGCCTGCCGCAATGGAGCGTGCCCGTGATGCCCGGCTGGCCATCGCAGAGGAGATCAGGTGTCGGGAGGGGCTCGATCTCGTGGCGACCGGTCACACACGCACGGACCACGCCGAGACGATCATCTTCCGTATCGCCCGCGGTACGGGCCGTACGGGGGCGCTGGGCATCGCCCCGCGCCGAGATGCACTCATCCGCCCGCTGCTCACGCTGTCCCGCCACGAAACCCGCGAGTGGTGCGAACTGGCAGGTGTGAGCTTCACGGATGACCCGACGAATGAGGATCTGGCGACGGCACGAGCTCGCGTGCGTCATGGGGCGATGCCCGCGCTCAGTCGTGTGCACCCAGCGGCCGAGGCGCATCTGGCCCGGCTTGCCGACCTTTTGCGCGACGAGTCCGAGGTGATCGACGCCGCCGCCTCCTCCGCATGGGATCGCTGCGCCCGCGACGGCGGCCTGGGCGCTCGCGATCTGGCCGCCGAGCCCGCTGCGCTGGCGCGTCTCCTGGTGCGCAGGCTTATCGCCGAGTCGGGGTTGCCATCAGACGCGCTCGGGTCGGGGCCGGTGGAGCGCGTACGCGCCCGGGCCGCCCGTGGCCGCGGGCGCGATGAAATTCCCGGCGGGGTCGCAGTGATTGAGCGCGGAGTGCTTGTGGTGTCGCCGCGCGTGACGGATGCCGGTGGCATCGGGGCCGCGGCATGAGCGCACAGGTGCCGGGCGAGATCATTCTCACACACGATCAGATTCAGGGGCGCGTGGCGGAGATGGCCGGCGAGGTGTCGGTCGATTACGCCGGCCGCGACCCGCTGATCATCGGCATTCTCAAGGGCGCGGTGTTCTTCACCGCCGACCTGGTGCGCGAGATGTCCATCCCCTGCGAGTTCGACTTCATGGCGGTGTCGTCGTATGGGTCGGCCACGCACTCGTCGGGTGTGGTTCGCATCACGAAGGATCTCGATACCGCGATTGAGGGCCGGCACGTGCTGGTGGTGGAAGACGTCATCGACTCGGGTCGCACTCTCCGCTATCTCATGCGCAACCTCGCGTCACGCGAGCCTGCATCACTCGAGGTGTGTGCCCTGCTTGCCAAGCCCGCAGCCGATCGCCTCGACCTGCGCACGCGCTACGTGGGCTTCAGGTTGCCCGACGTATTTGTGGTGGGTTATGGGCTGGACGTGGATGAGCGCCACCGTGAGCTTCCGTATATCGCCAAGCTGGGCGACGCAACTGGTGCGTAGCGACCGTTGGATTCCCGCGTTCGCCGGTCGCTGCTACCCTCTTCCTCTATCATCGAGCGGGAGTTAATCGCTGAGCCGGTTCTTCAAGAGCGCCGCATTTCCCATTCTGATCGTCGTGCTTCTCGCCTTCGTGGCGCAGAAGCTCGTGACCTCGAGTTCGCCGGCGACCGACACGCCCACGTTCACGGGCTTTCAGCAGGACCTCGCCACCGGCAAGGTCTCGCGAGTCACGATGAAGACAAAGGATCAGAACCTTGAGGTCACGCTGAAGGATGGCAAGATCTACGCCACTGGCTACCCCGATAACTACGGGGCGCAGGTGACTGAGTCGGTGGATACCGCCAAGGTGCCATTCGTCGTTGAGGGCCGGGGCGGATCGGCATGGTGGGGATTCCTCATCACGCTTGCGCCGTTTGCGCTGTTCTTCGTGTTCTGGATCTTCCTTATGAACCGGATGCAGGGCGGCGGCTCGAAGGTGATGAGTTTCGGCAAGAGCCGCGCCAAGCGAATGACGCCGGACCAGCCCAAGATCACCTTCCGCGACGTCGCCGGTGCAGATGAGGCCGTGGAGGAGCTTGAGGAGATCAAGGAGTTCCTC
>SYFI01000093.1 GCA_005800465.1 Actinomycetota bacterium
AGTAGGCCGAGATGGTGCCGGCAGTGCCCACCGGGATGCACAGCACGTCGGGGGCATCGCCGAGGGCGTCAATCACCTCGAAGGCCCCGGTCTTCTGGCCCTCAAGGCGGTATGGATTGAGTGAGTTGACCAGAGCGATGGGGTGCGTGTCGCTTATCTCACGAACCAGGCGCAGGGCGTCGTCGAAGTTTCCATCAACCGCCAGCACCTTGGCGCCATAGATGAGCGCCTGCGCCAACTTGCCGAGTGCAATCTTGCCGCCCGGGATGATGACCGCGCAGGTGAGGCCGGCGCGGGCGGCGTAGGCGGCTGCGGCAGCCGAGGTATTACCCGTGCTCGCGCAGATGACGGCTGTGGCGCCATCCTCCATCGCCTTGGAGATGGCAAGGGTCATGCCCCGGTCTTTGAACGAACCGGAGGGGTTGAGCCCCTCAAGCTTTACGTGGATGTCGAGATCGAGACACGCCGACAGCTTGGCGAGCGGCACCAGCGGCGTGGAGCCCTCCCCCATGCTGATCACCGGGGTGGCACCGCTTACCGGCAGGTACTCGCGGTAGCGCTCGATGAGCGGCAGGTTGCGCTGCACGGTGATCACGCAGATGCCTGCCCGTCACCCACCACGTGAATGAGCACGGGCTCGTCACGCACCTCAGGGAGCGCTTGCAGGGCGGCCATGGCCTCGGTAACCCGCGACTCCGGTCCGCGGTGCAGGATCATCACCAGGCGCGCGGCCTCGCCCTCACCGCGCTGCAGCACCGTGAGTATCGACACCCCGCTGTCGCTGAGTACCGACGACACGCGGGCGAGCACGCCCGGCTTGTCGGCAACGTCGATGCGCAGGTAGAAGGCGCTGTCGAGCGACCCGTCCTCTGCCATGGGGCGCCCGGCATCCACGAGGGCGCCACCCAGAAATGATCCGGGATTGCTGCCAAGAATGGAGAGCACGTCGCTTATCACTGCCGATGCCGTCTCGGTACCACCGGCGCCGGGGCCCACAAGCATGATCTGACGCACTATCGACGACTCAAGAAGCACCGCGTTGTCGGCGCCGTTGATGGCGGCCAGCGGGTGATCGCCGGGTACCAGCGCCGGGTGCACGCGCACCGACACCGCACCGTCAACAAGGCGCGCGACACCCAGCAACTTGGTGACGAACCCGAGCTCGTGGGCGATGTCAACGTCATCGCCCTGCAGCTGATCGATGCCCACATGGGGCACGTCGTCAATCGACACGCGGGTGTGAAACGCGATGGACGACAGAATGGCCATCTTGGCCGCCGCGTCGTCACCGCCGACGTCCTCGGTGGGATCGGCCTCGGCGTAGCCCAGATCCTGCGCCTGCGTGAGCGCGTCGGCATAAGCCATGCCGCTCTTACGCATCTCGGTGAGGATGTAATTGGTGGTGCCGTTCACGATGCCCATGACCGACTCGATCTCGGCGGCCAGCAGCGACTCGCGCAGCACCTTGATGACGGGGATCGCCGCGCACACGGACGCCTCAAACCGCAGTTCGCTGCCACCCTCTTCGGCGGCGGCCAGGAGCTCAGGGGCATGCCGTGCCAGCATCTGCTTGTTGGCGGTCACCACGGAGGTACCGCTGCGAAGCGCCTGAACAAGCCACTCGCGGGTGGGCTCCACACCGCCCATCACCTCGATGATGATGTCCACGTCAGGGTTTCCCAGCACGGCCTGCGGGTCGGTGGTGATGGACGACGGGTCGATACCGGGGCGGTCCAGCGAAGCGTCACGCACCAGCACGGGGCCCATCTCGATTCGGTGGCCGGTTGCGCGCTCGATGGTGTCGGCGGTATCGCGGATGATTCGCCCCACGCCCTGCCCCACCGTGCCGCCACCCAGCATGCCGATACGCACGATGTCGCTCATGCGTCCCTCGAAACGAGCTCGCTGTAGGTCTCGCGGCGCACCACAACAGTGGCCTCGCCGTTCTCCACAAACACCACGGCGGGGCGAGTGACGCCGTTGTAGTTACTGGCCATTGCCACACCGTAGGCGCCGGTGGCGGGGAGGCACACCAGATTTCCGGCCTCAAGGTGTGGCATGTCGATCTCCTTGATGAGCACGTCGCCGCTTTCGCAGTGCTTGCCCACCAGACGCACGTGCTCGGAGGCCTCGGCCTCGGGGCGCTCGGGAAGGATGGCCTCATATACCGCCCCGTAGAGCATGGGGCGCATGAGGTCGCTCATGCCGCCATCCACCGCCACGTATCGGCGCACACCGGGGATGTCCTTGGTACCGGTCACGCGGTACACGGTGACACCTGCACGGCCCACAATGCTGCGACCGGGCTCCACCATCACGCGCGGGCGCTCGAGGCCAGCCGCGTCCCACTCCGAAAATACGGCGTCCATGACCGTGTCGGCATACTCCTCCACCGACGGCGGATCGTCGGCGCGGCCGTAGGCGATACCCAGGCCACCGCCCATATCCATGATGTCCAGGCCGTCGCGGCCGACCTCCTTCACGAAGGCGGCAAGCAGCTGGGCGGCCACCGGATACGCACCGATCTCGAAGATCTGGGATCCGATATGGCAGTGCAGGCCCACGATGTTCACGTTCGTGGCGGCGCGGCATGCCGCCACGGCGGCAGCGGCGAGACCACCCTCCAGCGAGAAGCCGAACTTGCTGTCGAGCTGGCCGGTGGAGATGTATTCGTGGGTGGAGGGCTTCACGCCCGGGGTCACCCGGATGAGCACGTCCTGCACCACGCCACGCTCACCGGCGATGCGGTTGAGCAGGGCAATCTCGTCAAGGCTGTCGCAAACCAGAAGGCCAACGCGCGCCTCGAGGGCCTCGTTGATCTCCCCGGAGTCCTTCGCATTGCCGTGCATCACGATCTTCTGTGGCGGAAACCCCGCGTGCAGCGCCATGAACAGCTCGCCGCCCGAGGCCACGTCAACCCGTAGATCCTCCTCATGCACCATGCGAAGCACGGCCTGCGCCCAGAACGCCTTGCTGGCATAGATCACCTCGGCGTGCGGATCGTGTGCACGAAATGCCTGCAAGTAGCGTTGCATCGTGTCGCGAAGCGCCCCGGCGTCGTAGACCACAAGCGGGGTTCCGTGCTCCTCGGCCAGCGCGACCACGTCACATCCGCCGATGGACAGATGGCCGTCGGCAGTGGTTGCCGCAGAGGGCGGCAGGACGTTGGAAAGTGGCTGCATAAGCCGCAGGACGCTAGCAAAGGCGGCACCCCATGACGGGCACGCCACGGCGGGACGCTGGCCCCCTCATGCCTCATGCCGCCGAGCGGATCACCATTACATCGCGCGACGGCCCCGCCGTCAGCGCGGGTGATGACTACCGCCTACGGGGTCAGTCCCCGGTGGGGGTCAGTCCCCGGTGGGGGTCAGTCCCCGGTGGGGGTCAGTCCCCGGTGGGGGTCAGTCCCCGGTGGGGGTCAGTCCCCGGTGGGGGTCAGTCCCCGGTG
>SYFI01000094.1 GCA_005800465.1 Actinomycetota bacterium
CAGCATGGGGGCCTGTGCCAGCACCGGTGGCGTGTTCAACAACTACGCCGTGCTGCAGGGCTGCGACAAAGTCATCCCGGTCGACGTCTATGTGCCGGGCTGCCCGCCGCGGCCCGAGAGCCTTATGGAGGGCATTGACATCCTGCGGAAGAAAATCGGCGCGAATGGCCAGGTGCCATCGTCGGATCTCATTGCAGAGCGCCGTGCCGAGCGGGCCGAGTGGGACGCCCAGCACGCAAGCGACACCCGGAAGAGCGGGTCGGCGAACTGAGCGACGCATCAACCCAGATCGAGGCGACCTCACCGGGTGCCGTGGTGCAGGAGTTTGAGGATCACGGCGAGCTCACGGTTGAGGTACGGGCCGACCGTATCCTCGAAGCTGCGCGTGCACTCAAGAGCGGGCCGTCGCAGTTCACGCTGCTCTCAGGCGTCACCTGCGCGGACTTCCCCGATGAACCCGGCCGGTTCCGCTTGGCGTACCACCTGCGATCGGTCCAGACCGGTGGGCGCGTGCGCCTTCGCGCCTGGGCCGGTGGGCTCGACCCGCAAATCGACTCGGTCACCTCGGTGTGGCCCGGGGCCGATTGGCAGGAGCGCGAGGTGTTCGATCAGTTCGGCGTGCGCTTTCACGGACACCCCGATCTGTGCCGCATTCTTAATCCCCTCGACTGGGATGGTCACCCGCTTCGGCGCGACTATCCCATCGGTGGCGAAGAGGTGCAGTTCACGGATGCGGTGTAGGTAATGAGCACAACCGACCCGCTGAGCGCATTCCCGCTGGCAATGGAGGGCCGTGAGGCCGTGGAGGGCGCCACCCGCGAGGGCAGGTCGCTCTCGCCCACCGAACGTGCCATTGCCGCCGTTGAGGCGTACACCCCGGCTGAGGCCGCTGAGCGCACGCTGCGCAACGAGATGCTGGCCGACTCGCGCCCGGGCAGCCGCCAGCCGCTCATCATCAATATGGGGCCCAACCACCCATCCACGCACGGTGTGCTGCGGGTGATAGTTGAACTCGACGGCGAGGTGGTGCGCGAAGTCGTTCCGGTTATCGGCTATCTGCACACCGGCATCGAGAAGCAGTGCGAGAACAAAACGTGGTGGCAGGCCATCACGTGTGTCACGCGCATGGACTACCTAGCGCCCTTCGCCAATATCCACTCATACGTGCTGGCCGTGGAGAAGTTGCTCGACATGGAGATCCCGGCGCGTGCGGAGTGGATCCGCGTGCTGCTGTCTGAGCTCAACCGCCTGGCCAGTCACCTGGTGTTCCTCGGCACAAGCGGCCTCGAGATGGGCGCCATGTCCATCTTCTTCTACTGCTACCGCGAACGCGACGAAGTGCTCGACATGTTCGAGATGGTGTCTGGCGAGCGCATGAACCACCGGTACTTCCAGGTGGGTGGCTGCGCGCAGGACATCCCCGAGGGGTTCCTCGAGCGCCTCACGCGGTTCCTCAAGGAGATGCCGGGGCGCATCGACGAGTACGAGGCGCTCCTCACCAACAACCCCATCTGGATCGACCGCATGAAGGGTATCGGCGTCATCCCCGCCGAGCAGCTGCTGGGCCTCGGCGTGACCGGCCCCACGCTGCGCGCCGCCGGCATCCCGCTTGATCTGCGAAAGAGCGAGCCCTACTCCGGCTACGAGCACTTTCAATTTGACGTGCCCACCGAGATCGCGGGCGACTGCTACGCCCGTTACCTGGTGCGCGTACGCGAGATGCGCGAGTCGGTGAAGATCATGCAGCAGGTCATCGACGGGCTGCCCGAGGGGCCGGTTATCGCTGATGACCGCAAGGTGGTGCTGCCGCCGCGCGAGGAGTTGGCGTACTCGATGGAGGCGCTCATCCACCACTTCAAGCTGGTGACCGAGGGCTTTAAGGTGCCGGCGGGTGAGGCCTACGCCACCATCGAGAGCCCCCGCGGCGAGATGGGTTGCTACGTGGTGAGCGACGGCGGACCCAAGCCATACCGCGTGCACATGCGCGACCCCTCGTTCGTCAACCTGCAGGCGCTGCGGCCGCTGGCCAAGGGCGGATACCTGGCCGACCTCATCGCCGTCATCGCCTCACTCGATCCGGTGATGGGCGGTGTCGACCGATGACCGCCCACGAGATCAGCGAGTTCCTCGCGCCCATCCGTCACGAGTTCGCCGACCAGCGATCGCTCATTCTTCCGGCGCTCCGGTTTGCGCAGGAGGAGCAGGGCTGGCTGCCGCAGGGGGCCATGGCCGCCGTGGCCGAGGCCACCGGGTACTCGCAGGCATACGTGGAGAGCGTGGCGTCGTTCTACGACCGGCTATACACCGAGCCGGTGGGTCACAGGGTCATCTCGGTGTGCACCACGCTCTCGTGCATGCTGCGTGGATCGGACGAACTGCTGGCCCACGTGGCCGCGAACATCGGTACCGATGGTGAGGGCACCAGCGCCGACGGCATGTTCACCCTGCAGCGTGCCGAGTGCCTGGGTGCCTGCGACCGGGCGCCGTGTCTGCAGGTTGATTCCAACGATCAGCAGGGCCCGCTCACGCACGACGCCGCCGATACGATTATCGGGGCGCTTCGCGCCGACGGCGCTCCGACCCAGTACGACCGGTAGGCGCCCGAAGATGCCCCAGCTCAACTCCGTCTATCGCCACCGCGAATTCCAGGACCTCCTCACGCTGAAGGGCTACGAGCGTGCGGGTGGCTGGAATGGCCTCAAGGCCACGCTTGAAATGACCCCCGATGATGCCCTGTACGCATTCCACCGTTCGGGCCTTCGCGGCCGCGGTGGGGCCGGGTTCCCCATGGGCCGCAAGGCGTCATTTCTCCCCGTGGAGTCCGGCAAGCCCACCTACGTGGTGTGCAACGCCGACGAGAGCGAGCCCGGCACCTTCAAGGACCGGGAGATTCTCGACAAGAACCCGTTCCAGCTCATTGAGGGCGTGGCCATCGCGTCGTATGGCGTGGGCTGCGAGCGCGCATACATCTACGTGCGGGGCGAGTACGGCCACCAGTGCGATGTCCTCGAGCGCGCCGTCGCGGAGTGCCGCGCGGCCGGGCGCCTGGGGCCAGACGCCTTTGGCCCCGGTGCACCATTCGACATCACGCTGTACCGCGGTGCCGGTGCCTACATCTGTGGCGAGGAGACC
>SYFI01000095.1 GCA_005800465.1 Actinomycetota bacterium
AGTCTGCGGCCTCTACCAATGCGCGGTATGATGACAAGCGCACCGCGTCGATCTCGACCTCGGCCGCGCACCCGGCATCCCCCATGTGGCGGCAACTGCGAAACCGGCAGCGCGGCGCACATTCGACGATGTCCGGGAACCCCGCAGCAATATCGCCGTACTCCATGGGCGGCAGCCAGAACGCACGCACTCCTGCGGTATCGATGACCGCCCCGCCCCCCGGCAGTGGGATGAGTCTGGGGTCAGTCGTGGTGTGCCTGCCGCTCCTCAGGCGTTCGGACACCTCGCCCGTGGCGCGCGCCACGCCGGTGAGCGCAGTGGTGAGCGTGGACTTGCCCACACCCGACAGTCCGGCGAATACCGCGAGGCGCCCATCAATGAGATCACGCACCTGCTCAACCATCACCGCATCGAGGGACGAGCCCATGATCACGGGGTGCCCAGCAGCCCGCTGACGGCCCACGACCTCGTCAACCATCTCCCGACTGTGCGGCAGGTCGATCTTTGTGAGGACCACCGCGAACTCGAGACCGCCCGCCACCGCCGCCACGGCGTAGATGTCGAGAAGCCGCGGGTGCAGCGCCGGCTCAACCACCGCGGCAATCACCACGAGCAGGTCGGCATTGGCCACCAATGCGCGCACCCGGCCGCCGCTGCCGATGCGCTCGAGCACCGTGCGACGCGGCAGGATCTCGCGCACGATCCCCTGGGTGCCGGCATCGTCGATGCGCACGCGATCACCGGCCACTGGTGGGCCTCCGGGAAGCCTGGGAGCCAGCCGCACCTCGCGGGCCCCCGACTCCTCCGCGACCTCGGCGAACGGGCCGGCGACGCGGAGGACAAGGGGTGCCTCAGGGGTCAGAGGGCGAGCAGTTCCCGTGCGGTGAACAGGGCGTGGAGAGGGGCGCCACCAAGCTCGGCTTCCACCTTGGCACGGCCCTCATCCTCCTCGCGATCAATCACCACGAGAGCAGACACCACCTCGGCACCGGCCGCACGAACGCGTTCGATGGCCGTGAGCATGGATCCACCGCTGGTGAGCACGTCATCTACGATAGCTACCGGGGTGCCCTCCTCTACAAATGGCCCCTCAATCCAGTGCTGCAGGCCGTGTTTCTTAGCCTCTTTGCGCACGAAGAAGCCGGTCCAACGCGTGCCGTCCGCAAATGCGGCAGCGCTCACCGCACACACCAGCGGGTCGGCGCCCAGCGTGAGACCACCCACGGCCTGGGGGTTGGATGCAGCGAGCACCGGGTACGACAGGCGACCCGACAGGTAGGCGCCCTCAGGATCGAGCAGCACCTGCCGCACATCCACGTAATAGTCGGAGCGCCGCCCCGATGAGAGGACCACAGACTCCCTGAACAGGGCCCGCTCGGACAGGAGAGTGGCCAGTCGCTGGCGCTCGTCGTTATTGCTCATATGGTCCACGCTACCAACCGCCCGTACGGGACGGCCGTCATGGACCGTGCCGAAGGGGTGATGTCGCGGCAGCGAAGCCCCTACCCTTATCGGGTCACGCGAACTATCCGGAAGGGACTGCCGGTGCAGGTTTCACCCGAGCCCACGCCAAACCCGAACGCCATCAAGTTCACGCTCGACCGTCCGTCCACGGACCGCGGTGCGGAGACGTTCAAGGAGGGTGCCGATCCCGCTGCCTCACCGCTTGGTGCCGGTATCTTTGCGCTGGGCAATGTGACCAACGTGTTCGCCACCGCGAACTTCGTGAGTGTCACCAAAACCGAAACGGCCGACTGGAGCGATCTCGGCCCCAAGGTCGTCCAGACTATCGAGGCCCACTTCGGCGAGGTCGCCTCGTGAACACCGCGAGTGGCGTCTTCTTCACGTGGTTCCTCGGGCTGATATTCGTGGCCGGCGGCATCGTGTTCATGGTGTTCCTCGATGGGAACAACCTGCTGTTCGGGCTGCCATACCTCGTTATGGGCGCACTGCTCTGTTACGGCGCCTGGCGCCTGCAGGTGAGTGCCAAGAAGAAGGCAGCAGCGGAGCGCGCCGGGTCAGCGGAGCCTCCTCCCACCGCTTAGGTGTCGTGCTCACGAACGTTCTGAGCACCTGAGCAGCGAGAGCGGGCAAGGCCGTGTCAAAGGCGTGCCAGCCGAGAGCGTGCACATCTGTGACGGTGACTGACCCCCGCCGGGGTCTGACCCCACCCGGGGACTGACCCCGTGCCTAGGCGTGCGCGCGAGGGGCGGATCTGTGCACCGCTGTGACGGTGACTGACCCCCACCGGGGTCTGACCCCACCACGAAACTGACCTGCCGCCGGGGCAATCGCACAGCGTGCACATCTGTGACGGTGACTGACCCCCATCGGGGTCTGACCCCACCTGGTGACTGACCCCGTGCACCGGCGTGCACACCGGTCGGCGCATCGGTGCACGTCTGTGACGGTGACTGACCCCCATCGGGGTCTGACCCCAGTGGGGGTCTGACCCCGGATTAGTGCGGGATTAGCGCCCCGGCCTCGTGGGTACGGCTCACTTCCGTTCTTCCGTTGAGCCGCTCCGATCAGGCGATACCTGGCATTGCTGCCAGCACCTCGGTGGCACTTACCTGAATCGTATGCGCAGGGTGGTGTCGCGCGTGGTCGACCCGCTGGAGTCGCGGGCGGTCACCGAATAGCGCAACTGATAGTCGCCGGGGCTCTCGGACCTGAGCACCCGGATGGGTCCGGACGCGAAAAGGCGTCCCGGATCGGCCAGGGCGGGCGGGGGCGCGATCTGCTGAAGGATGTCGCCGTAGGGGGACACGAACATGCCGGTACGCGTCACCCGTACCCCGTGGCGACTGCCCACGCGGTAGTCAAGGCGGTAGGCGTAGGCCACCCCACGCGTGAGGGGCTGCGCCACCGGAGTGCGGCCATTTGCGGTGACCACCCGCAGCGCCGTGAGGCGCAGCGCCGGTGCGGCCGGTGCAGTCGCAGCGCCAGCGATGGTGAGTGCCAGCACTGCGGCGGCAATGCGCCTCATGTGCGCCCCGTCGGCAGGTGCAGCGCAAACCGACTGCCGGTGCCGGGCTCGCTCTCCACCTCAAGCCGCGCACCGAGCAACTCGGCCAGGGCGGCGACGATTGCCAGGCCGAGGCCCGTGCCACCGGAGTCCCGGTCGCGCGCGGCATCCACGCGGTACATGCGGTCGAAGATATGCGGGAGGTGCTCGGCAGCAATTCCCACACCGGTATCGGTGACCGACACCAC
Source organism: Actinomycetota bacterium (assembly GCA_005800465.1). GTDB lineage: Bacteria > Actinomycetota > Thermoleophilia > Miltoncostaeales > Miltoncostaeaceae > SYFI01. The sequence goes on from SYFI01000095.1 coordinate 3,217, forward strand.
GGCCTCGTCGCCCGCCGTCGACACCGCCACCCGGATCGTTCCACCGGGGGGTGTCGCCCGAAGGGCATTGGTGATGAGGTTGCCGAGAATCGTCTCCACCTGAGTGGGGTCTGTCGCAACCATTACGGCATTCTGGGTGACGTCGGGCCCCCGCAACAGCACTCCCCGCTCCGCAGCAGCGGCCTCGAGACGTGCGGTGGCATCGCGTGCCAGATCCACCACATCCGTGGCGTCGCGTACGGGCTCGGCATCGAGTGCGGTCAGAGTGAGCGCCTGCAGATCCGCAACGAGACGCGCGAGGCGCTGGGACTCCTCGTGGATAATCTCAGCGGCCTCGAGACGCGACTCATCGGTGCGGATGGTCCCGTCGACCATCGCCTGCGCAAATCCGTCGATCGCAGTGACGGGGGTACGCAACTCGTGGGCCACGTCGGCGAGGAACAATCGCTGACGACGGTCGGCATCGGCCAGCCGCTCGGTCATGGTGTTGAGCGAGGTGGCCACGCGTACCAGCTCGTCGTCCTGCACCTCCACCCGTGCCTCCAGATCGCCCGCTGCCACCGCCTCGGCCTGATTGGCCAGGGCCGTGGCCTCGCGTCTGAGGCGCCGCGAGGCGAGTCCCGCGAGCCACCAGCCCATACCGCCGATCGCCATGATGAACGCGATGACGGTGAGCGGAACCGCCCACTCACCGAGCACCCCGGCATCGGCCTCACGCTGAAGGATCACCTGGATATCACCGGCCTCTGCGGTGGCCTGAGCATCGAGCACCTTCACCGGGCCGTTCCAGAAGAGGACCGTGCCACCCTGAAGCACCTGTACCGAGGTACCCGGCAGAAGGCCACTGGCCCGGGCCACACCCGGGTAGCCACTGCGCTGGGCCACCCGCACCAGCTCCGTGGCCTGTTGCTGCAGGTTGCCCTCCACGGCGCGCTGCACACGTTGACCAACAAATACGTCGAGCACCAATTGCACCCCGATGACCGCGATCACCAGCGTGGCCACGATGGCCAGTGCGATGCGCCCTCGGTACGTTGCGGGCGCGAGCGCGCTCAGCCGCTCGCCCAGCCTCACGACGATGGCCCCACCGGGTCGAGTCGGTACCCCACCCCGCGCACGGCCACCACTCCGATGTCGGCACCAATCTTGCGACGCAGATTGGCCACGTGCACGTCAACCGTCTTCCCGCCCACGCCGCTCTGGTATCCCCACACGCGCTCGAGCAGGCGCTCGCGGCTAAAGACCACGTTGGGGTGCGCGGCAAGTTCGGCAAGCAGGTCGAACTCGAGCCGGGTCAGGTCAACCTGCGTGCCGTTTACCCGACATGTGCGACTGATCGGATCAAGTTCGGCATCGCCGGCGCGCAAGGGGCCCCCCTCGTCAGGCTCGCCATGCACGCGTCGCAGCACGGCCTTCACGCGGGCGGCCACCTCACGCCCGGAGAATGGCTTGGTCACGTAGTCGTCCGCGCCCATCTCGAGCCCGGTGATGCGATCGATCTCGTCGGCGCGGGCGGTGAGCATGATGATTGGCAACTGGCCGTGATCGGCACGGATGCGCCGGCATGTCTCCAGCCCATCCATCTCGGGCATCATCATGTCGAGCACCACCAGATCGATGCCACCGGCCCGGAGTTGGTCGAGAGCCTCAACGCCATTGGTCGCCTCAGCCACCGTGTACCCCGAGTCCTCAAGGTACGTGCGCAGCAACTTGCGCAGCGATCGCTCGTCGTCCACCACCAGGATGTGCCCGCCGGTTCCCATGGGGCGATCGTAGCCGCGGCGTCGGGTTGCATCACGGGGTGTCCACGCCTAGCGTTCCCCGGCCGGGCGAGATAGCTCAGCTGGTAGAGCACACGACTGAAAATCGTGGTGTCCCCGGTTCGAGTCCGGGTCTCGCCATCCGTACGCCGCGTTTCCGCAGTGGGGGCGCGGCGTACGTCGTTTTGCACCTGCGCCAGATTCCGACGCGGGGGGCGTCTGCGACCATGTACCCGTGGACCTCTCAATCGTCATTCCGGCGTACAACGAGGAGCGGCGGCTCACGCTGACTCTTGATGGCTGGCATGCGTGGCTCGATACCTTTGATGGCACGGCTGAGGTCATCGTGTCCGACGACGGCAGCACCGATGGCACCGCCGCGCTGGTCGATCGCCACGCGGCCATTGACCCGCGCATCAGGCTGAACCGGCTTCCGGTCAAGGCAGGCAAGGGTGCGGCCGTGCGGGCAGGAATGCTGACCGCCACGGGTGATTACCGGTTCTACGTGGATGCCGACATGAACATCGACCCGTTCCACGTGACACCGGCGCTGGCGCTGCTGGAGCGCGTGGCCGATGTCGTGGCGGGCAAGCGCAGCCTGGCCGAATACGCCGACTCCGAGAGGAGCACATCGCGAATGGCCGCCGGGGCGGCCGTGCAGGTGGCCCGGCGCATCCTGGTGCTCCCGGTCATCAGCGATACCCAGGCCGGATTCAAAGGATTTCGTGCCGACTGGGCCGAGCGCATATTCGCGAAGGCCCTCGTCAACTCATTCGCGTTTGACATCGAAGTGCTGTTTCTCGCCCGGCGCCTGGGTGCGCGCATCGCCGAGATGCCGGTATCGGTGGAGTTCCGCGGCGAATCCACGTTCGACGTCTCCGAGCATCTGCCCCCATTTCTTCAGGACATCTATCGCATCAGGCTGAACGCGTGGCGGGGCCGCTACGACTGACGCGCAATGGCGACGACCTCACCGGCCGTCGCCTGCACCCGCTCCCCGGCACTGCCCCCGTTCACGGCCAGCGACACCAGGCCATGGCTGTCCACGAAGGCCAGCAGGCCGCCCCGAGGCACGTCGGCAAAAGTTCGCCCCAGCGTGCCCCGACTGCGCAGAGCGGTACTGATGGCCCAGATGCGGTCGCCCGCCACCAGCCCCGCCGCCATCAGTTGCTCCAAGGTGGCCCACAGGGCAAGGTTCCCAAACCGGTCGACTCCCGCCACAATTGCGTCCATCTGGCCGTCGGTGGTGTTGGGCTCGGGCAGGTGCGGGCGCTCGATCGTGGTCAGGTCCATCTCGGGCCCGAGCGCGCTCAGTGGCACTCCACTCGCCAGATGAGCAGCAGCCGGGGCAAAGATGTCGCGGCCGTGAAAGGTGGCCGAGACCGGCCGCCGCATGTGGTCCTCGGAGGTGATCTCCACGGCGCGCACCGCCTGCAGGCGATCGGCGGCCAGCCCCAACAGCCCGTTATCGGGGCCCACCACCACCTTGCCCCCCTCGGTCTCCATGGCGATGGCACGACGGGCGGTTCCCACCCCGGGATCCACCACGGCGATGGTCACCGAACCGCGGGGCATCACACGCACCAGCCGTTCCACAAGCACCGCACCCCAGCGGACATCACCCGCGGGCACGTCGTGCGCCAGATCAATGCGGGCGGCACTGGGCGCAATCGCGGCCGCGACTGCGTGGAGCGCCCCCACATGCTCAGTTTGCGGGCCGTAGTCGGTCAGAAACCCGAGCACGCGCCCACCGCCTCAGTTGCGACCGAGATCGACGAGCGCATCGATAAGGCCGGGGATGTCGTGGTGTGCGGCCTCGGCGGCCACGACGAGTCCGGCGCGCTGCACCGTGTCGGACGTCACGGGTCCGATCGATACCACGCGGGGGCCCGATGCCAGACGGGCGCGCTGGGCGTCGTCCAGCAGTGCCAGCGTGTTGGTCACCGTTGATGACGAGGTGAAGGTGATGATGTCCGCGTCCAGCGCCGCCTCGATCACGTCATCAGCCGGGCGCTCGGCGATCGTCTCGTACACGGCAACATCGCTCACGGTGGCACCACGGGCGCGCAGGCCATCGGGAATCACAGGCCGGGCGTCGGCTGCACGTGCGATGAGCACCCGACGGCCCTCCACCGCAGTGGATGCCAGGGCATCGAGCACCGCCTCACCCACAAACCGCTCGGGCACCACGTCGGCGTGGATGCCGTGTGCAGCCAGCGCGGCGGAGGTTGCGGTACCCACGGCCACGATGGTCTGATCGGCACGCAGCGACCGGGCATCAAGCCCGCGCTCGGTCATGCGCGCTGCCATCTGCTCCACCCCGTTGGCGCTGGTGAAGATGACGATGTCGTGTGCGCCGATATCGGCCAGTGCCGCGTCAAGCTCAGGTGACCCCATGAGCGGTTCGATGCGGATAACAGGAAGCTGGATGACCCGGGCACCCATCAGATCCAAAGCGGCAGCCAGATCGCTGGCCTGGGCGCGAGCGCGGGTCACCACCACGGTCTTGCCAGCCAGAACCGGGCGACCGGCCGCTGCCAGGCCGGGCGCACGCGACACCACGTCGCCAAACACGAGGATGGCCGGATTGCCGAGCCCCTCCTCCTCCACGCGCTGGGGAAGGGTGCCGAGCGTGGCCACCACGGTGCGCTGGCGCGGGGTGGTACCCCACTGGATGGCGGCTGCGGGCTGGTCGGCGGGGCGGCCGGCGGCGATGAGACGCTCGGCGATGGCCGGCAGGCGGCCCGTGCCCATGAGCACAACGAGGGTGTGCGGCAACGCGGCCAGCGCATCCCAGTCGTTCTGCTCGGCATCCTTTGCGGGATCCTCGTGACCGGTCACCACCGTGAATCCGGTGGCCATGGCCCGGTAGGTCACCGGGATACCCGCTGCCGATGGCGCCCCGATGGCCGATGTGATGCCGGGCACCACGAGACAGGGCACACCCGCGGCCACCAGGGCTTCGGCCTCCTCGGCGCCGCGTCCGAACACAAATGGGTCGCCGCCCTTCAAGCGGGCCACCACGAGCCCCTGCCTGCCCAGTTCCACGCACAGCGCCGTGGTGTCGTCCTGGGTCATGGCCACACGGTCGGGGGCCTTGCCCACATCAACGAGCCGGGCGTCTCGGCGGCACAGGTGCATGAGCGCCTCTGTGCCGAGGCGGTCGTACAGCACAACATCGGCCTTCATCAACGCCGCACGTCCGCGCACCGTGATGAGGCCCGGATCGCCAGGGCCTGCGCCAATGAGATACACAATGCCCCTGCTCATGCGCCCACCTCGTACGCCGCACGCACACCGAGGGCCGCCGGATCGCCCACATCGCCCGTGAGGTCGGCGGTGCGGCCCGAGCCATCCCACCACGCGCGGATACGCAGCGACCCGCCATCACGAGTACACAGCGCTCCCGCCGGCACCGAACATCCCCCACCTAGACGGGCAAGAAATGCGCGCTCGGCAACGAGGCAGGCCCGCGATGCCGGGTCGTCGAGGACTGCGCAGGCATCACGTACGGCCTGGTCGTCCACCCGGCCCTCTATCGCCACGATGCCCTGACCTGCCGCGGGGACGCACACGTCGAGTGGCAGCGCGGTGGCATCGGCCCGGGTGATGCCCAGGCGTGCCAGACCAGCCGCAGCCAGCACCAGGGCATCAACCTCGCCGGCATCCAACTTGCCCAGTCGGGTGTCCACGTTGCCGCGCACCTCCACCACCTGCAAATCGGGGCGCAGCGCCAATAACTGAGCGCGGCGGCGCGGACTGGTAGTACCCACCCGCGCACCGGGTACAAGCGCGGCGAGGCCTCCCGGCTCACCCACCAGCACGTCGCCCGGATCTTCGCGGGGCGGCGTGGCCAGTACGGCAAGCCCGTGAGGCAGGTCGCCCGGCAGGTCCTTGGCCGAATGCACGGCGATATCGGCGCGACCATCAAGCAGTGCCTCTTCCAGTTCCTTCACGAACATGCCCTTTACGTCGGCACCGGGCTGGTCGGGTGCACCGGCAAGGCTCCACTGGTCGCCCGTGGTCGTTATCTCGAGCAATGCCACATCATGCCCATGGGCCTCAAGCGACGAAGCCACCGCACGCGACTGCGCGAGCGCAAGGGCAGAGCGCCGTGTGGCCACGGTGATGCGCATCAGGGGCGTCAGCCCAGGTGGCGAGATGACGACGCCTGCGGCGCCTCAGAGCCATCGCCAGCCGGCGGGTGATCCGGGAGATCCAGCCCAAACAGGTAGCGCAGGGAGTCGATATGCCTGAGGCCATCCTGTGATCCAGCGGCTTCTCTCGCGCGCACGGTGGGCTCGTGCAGCAACTTGTTGAGCATGGCCCGCGTGACGGCATCCAGACGCGCGTGCTCTTCATCGCTGAGGGGCTCGCCGCCGCGGGCCACCCGGGCGATCTCGCCCTGCCGCACTGCCTCGGCCATCTCGCGAAGAGATGTAATGACCGGCGTCACCGCGAGGCCGGTACGCCACTCGGCGTACCGCTCCACCTCCTCGCCCACGATCACCTCGGCTCGATGCGCATGCTCCTGGCGCTCGTCGCGGTGCTGCGCCACGACTCGTTCAAGATCGTCAATGTCAAACAGCACAGCGCCGTGCACGGCCGATGCGGCAGCCTCGACATCGCGCGGCACGGCGATATCAATAAGCACAATTGGGCGTGTGGGGCGATCGGCAAGTGCGGCCGTGATGTTGTCGGCAGAGATCACCGGGTGCGGGGCGTCGGTGGAGCACACCACCACATCGGCCTCGGCCAGCTCGTGGGCCAAGCGGTCGAAGCCGAGCCCCATTCCACCGAGGCGCTCGGCGATCTCACGTGCCGTGCCAACCGTGCGGTTGATGACCACCAGCTCGCCCAACCCACGCTCCATCAGCGCGCTCGCAGTGACCTCGGCCATTCTACCTCCACCCACCACCAGCCCACGGCACCCCCCGATATCGGGCAGGGCTTCGCGTGCGAGGTCGGCAGCAACGGTGGAGATCGACACGGGCCGCACGGCAACCTTGGTCTCGGTGCGTACGCGCTTGCCGGCCTCGAGTGCCTGCCGGAAGAGTCGGTCGAGCAGCACGCCCGTGGCGTCCTCGTCGATGGCCGATTCCCACGCACCGCGCACCTGCCCCTGAATCTCACTCTCGCCCACCACCATCGAATCGAGGCTCGATGACACGCGCAGCAGGTGGGCCACGGCCCGGTCATCAACCAACGCGTAGCGCGCGCAGTCGAACTCCGACCGGGTCATCGTGCTGTTCTCCACCAACGCCTCGCAGATGGCCTCTTCGGCCGCGCTGGCATCGAGTGCATGCACGTAGGCCTCAGTGCGATTGCAGGTCGAGATAATAACGGCCTCGGCAATGTCCGGGTGGCGGACCAGCTGACGCGCGAGCGTGCGCGTGGTGGCGTCAGTGAGCGCAATCTTCTCGCGCTGCTCAACCGGTGCGGTCTTGTGGGAGATACCCACGGCAACGATGCGCGACATCAGGCGGCCTCACTCACCGGTTGCAGGCCGAGCATCTCGCGTACCTCGGTGCGGCATGCGCCGGGCCCCGCGTCGGCGATGCGGTCCACCACGCCAGAATCGATAAGCGCCTCCACCGCGGCGCGGCGGTCGGCGATAACCGGGCGAGCCGCGATGAGGTCATCGCGGCTCTCGGCCAGCAGGTCGATAAGGCCCGCCCATCCCGGCCCAAAGCGATCTTCAAGGTCCTCGCGGATACGCCGTGACACCACGGGGCTTGCCCCGCCGGTGGTGATCGCGATGGCCAGATCACCACTACGCATGAGTGCGGGAATCACGGCTGTGGACCCAGCAGGGTCGTCTGCAACGTTCACCTCGGCACCCGCCGCACGTGCGGCGTCGCGTACCCGGCGGTTCACCGCGGCATCGTCGGTGGCAGCAACCACCAGCACGGCACCGTCGAGGTCGCCATCTTCATACCGACGGGCGCGGTGGTCGGCCACCGTGAAATCGGCGACCAGGCGCTGAAGCCCGGGCGAGAGATCGGGGCTCACCACACGAACTGACGCACCATGGGCTGCCAGCTTGGCAGCGCGCTCCGTGGCCACCGCTCCCCCACCCACCACAACGACGAGGCGACCAGTCAGGTCGAGGAATACGGGGAACAACGGGCGGGCCATCAGCCGTCATCCCCCTTGGGGGGGTCGGATTCGGCGGCTTCGCGATCAAGCATGCGGGTAATGGCCTCCACCTGCCGGCCCACCCGTGCGGTACGCGCACCCAGCATCACCACGTAGGCGAGGACCAGAAACCAGATAACCGCATATGCAGCCACCACGTACTGGTTGCCACCGGTCATGACGACTCCAGACGCAAGGTGAGGGCGCGCAACGCGCGCTCCGTGCGACGGCCCACCAACTCAACCTCGAGCAGTGCGATGAAGAGCGCCAGCATCGCGGCCAGCGAGATGAGAAACCAGATGAGCATCGAATTAGGCATGTTGGCACCCCCGCTCGTGAATACGACCGGGTGCACGAACGATTGGGCAACTCGTACCGAATAGAACGACAGCGGAACGGACACGAACCCCACGATGGCGTAAGTGGCCGAAAATCGGAGGCGGCGGTCATCATCTACCGAGGATCGCAGCACGAAGTACGCGGCGTAGATGAGCACCACGATGAGGTAGGTCACAAGCCGCGGGTCGGCCCACACCCACCAGGTGCCCCACGAGGCCTTGGCCCAGATGGATCCGGTGATGATCACGAGCACTGAGAAGAGGATCCCGATGCGGACCGCGGTCACGCTCACGTCGTCCCAGCGCAGGTTGCGGGTGCGCAGAAACAGGATCCCGGCCACGCAGGCCACGGCGAATGCCACCAGCGACACCAGCGCGATTGCCACGTGGAAGTAGAAGATGCGCTGAATCACGCCCTGGTCGGCGTCCTCGGGGGCGACGAGGAACACGCCCACACTCGCGACGGTCACCAGCACCGTGGCGATGACACCCCAGATGAGCGCCGCCCGTGCGCCGATCACCCGCCGGGAGGCGTGATCAGTCGTCGAAGACGGCATCGTAGGTTGCGATACAGACAAGGAGAAACAGTATGGCGTAGCCCACGAGGAACAGGCAGTAGCCTCGGTAGTCGCTCATGTCATGTGGCCCTCCCACCACGGCATGCGTGGCGCCGGCGCCGGCGATGATCACGGGCACGAGTGCGGGAAGAAAGAGCACCGGCAGGATGAGGTCGCGGGCGCGGGTAAACAGGGCGAGTCCCGAGAACAACGTGCCCGAGAGGGCGATGCACACATTGGCAATGAGTGCCACCAGGGCGATCCAGCCGATGGAGTCCCAGTACGGCCCCTTCACGAAGAAGATGCCCACCACGGGAATGACCACCAGCTCGGTGATAGCCATGTAGATCACGATGGCAATCGCCTTGGCCGCCAGCAGCACGACGCGCGGCACCGGCGACACCAGGATGCCGTCGAGCACCCGCTGCTCGCGCTCAGCCACGTACGAGCGGCCCACGCCCAGCACGGCGGTAAACGCGAGGGTCACCCACATGAGCCCCCCGGTGAACCGCGTGAGGTCGTCGTCGCGCGTGCCGAACCCAAACTGCATGATGGTGAGGGTGACGATGGCGAACAGCACCATGGCCACCACGGTCTCCTTGGTGCGAAGCTCCAGACGCAGGTCCTTGCGGATGAGTCCGGCGAGCTGACGGGTCCACCGCGGCCGGTTCACAGCCGTGCTCATGCGATGCACTCCTCGAACCGGGCGCGCACCTGGGCCGGACCGCGACCGGCCACCCGCTCGTCCACCACGATGCGCCCGCGGCGCATCACCACCAGGCGATCGGCCACCGATGCGATGCGCTCCACCTCGTGCGTCACGATCACCGCCGCGCGCCCATCCGAATGCATGGCGGCAAGCTCAGCGTCGAGCAATGCCGTCCCGGCGGCATCGAGGCTTGCGTGGGGCTCGTCGAGTAGCAGCAGCCGCGGCCCATGCAGCAGCATGCGGGCGAGGGCAAGCCGCTGCGCCATGCCGCGGCTGAGCACCCGCACCGGATCGTCGGCCCGTGCGATGAGGTCAACCCGGTCGAGCAGGTCATCAATGCGCCGATCGGCATCCTGCACCCCGAAGAGGTCGGCATATACCCGCAGGTTCTGCCGTGGGGAGAGGTCGAGGTATGCCAGGGGATCGTGCGCCAGGTAGCCGATGCCGCACCGTGCCCGGCGCGCTCCACCGGGCAACTCCTCGCCCAACACTGTGAGCGTGCCGGTGCCGGAGCGAAGCAGTGTGGCCACCATGCGAAGCAGCGTGCTCTTGCCCGCGCCGTTGGGCCCCGCAATCGCCACGCGCTCACCGGCTGCCACGTCCAGATGCACATCCGCAACGGCGACGCGCTCGCCGTACACGTGCCCCACGCCGCGGGCTGACACCAGAGGCTCAGGCAACGGCCACCTCAGCCACGACGCCCACCAGAAACACCAGCGACATCGCCATGTTGGCCGTGCCGAACGCGGCGTTGATGCGTGCAGCGTCACCCGGGCGGACGTGCAGGTGCTCCCACGCGAGGATGACTGCGCAGGCGGCCACGGCGACGTAGTAGGGCCAGGTCACTGATGCCGCTGCGCCGGCGAGCACGAGCAGTGCGACGGTCGCGAGATGACAGGCTGCTGCGATGTGCATGGCGCGCACCTCGCCAAATCGCACCGGTACCGAGTGAATGCCCTCGCGCCGGTCGCTCTCCACGTCGAGGAGGGCGTAGACCACGTCGAACCCGCCGATCCACAGCGCCACGGCGAGCCACAGCAGCATGGGTGCAGGGGCGAACTGACCGGTGACCGCGATCCAGCCCCCGATGGGTGCGATACCGATGGAGATACCAAGGATGAGGTGACACGCCCACGTGAACCGCTTGGCGTACGGGTAGGCCACGAACAGCGCCACCGGGATGGGCCAGAGCCACCAGGTGATTGACGGCAGCTGCGATACCGCCACGAGCAGTGCAATCAGGCTTACGAGCGCAAATGCGCGCACCTGATTGGCCGTCAGGCGCCCTGCGGGGATGTGCCGGCCGGCCGTGCGCGGGTTACGGGCATCCATCTCCCTGTCCACCAGCCGGTTGAGCGCCATGGCCAAGGAGCGGGCGCCCACCATGGCCAGCAGGATCCAGGCCAGGACGCCGATGGGCGGCCATGCATTTTGTGCCATCAGCGCACCGGCGAAGGCGAACGGAAGCGCAAACACCGTGTGTTGGAACCTGACGAGCCCGAGCAGCGCCGGGACGACCTGCGCCCCCGTGGCACGGGGCGGAGCGGGCGTAGACATGGACATCAGGGCGATCCTATGCCGTGGGGCCGGTAATGCCCGCATAGCGGGCGCTCTGGCCGCTCACGACGCCCCAGAACTGATCGCCGTGATCGAAGTGCCACCACTCCTCCACATATGCGGTGAAGCCCTCGTCGTGCATCGCCCAGAAGAGCAGGCGGCGGTTGGCGCGCGCCGGCATGTCGATGTCTTCAAGCGCCGCGGCACCGGCTTCGGGCACAAATGCATCGAAGGACGTGCCCAGATCCAGCGGCACGCCATCAGCATCGGCGAGGGTCAGATCCACCGCGGCACCCGTGAAGTGCGGTGGCGGTGCGTGGTGCAGAGGCCTCGGTGGCGTGACATACGTGCGGGCGGCATCCTCCAACTGCGCGCGCGTGAAGGTGGGGTACTGCCCCGCTAGGTCGGCGATGTAGGCCTCAAACAGTGCCGACTGCGTCTCGATACTGCGCCAGCCATCCCACACCAGCAACATGAGGCCGTCGGGCAGGGACTGCGCCACGCGACTCAGGCGCTCGGCCACACCCTGGCGCAGCCAGCATCCGGGCAGCGCGCCGGGCAGGCCCCATGCGAAGTACTGCGGGTCCTCAAAAATGCGTCCGCCGATGTGCGCTACGGGCACGAGCGGCTCGTCAATTGGGTCGATCGGCACGTCCTGCCAACCGGCCGTGCGCTCAAGCCGGGGGATGGGACGGCGGGATCTGGGGTCGGATGCGCTCATGACAGGCCCCACTCTGCGGCCTGAATGCACGGGCCGGGGTCGGCACCCTTCAGCACCGCGATCACCGGCGGCACACGCTCCGATGGTGGTGGCACCGTGGCCGGATCCTCCTCCGGGTGCACCGCGGCGCGCATGTCGGTGCGAAGCGGCCCGGGGTTCACGCGTATCACCCGCACATCGCGATCGGCCCACTCCGCACGCAGCACGTCGGCGGCCACGTCCAACATCCCTTTGGTCAATCCGTAGGCGCCCCGGCCCGGCTTGGACGCAGCGCCCGACGTGATGATCACCACGCCCGCCCCGCTCGCCATGAGCGGCGCGAGGCCTTGCATCAGGCGCAACTGATGGGTGACATTCACAGTGATCGCAGCCTCGATGTCGGCGGGTGCGATATCGGCGATGGGCCCCCGGGCCCCCAGAATGGCCGCGCTCAGCACCACTCCCTCGAGGCGGGGAACCAACGTGGTGATGGCATCGGTGAGTGCGTCCACCGACGTGGCATCAGCCAGATCGAGCGAACAGCACTCCACGCCGCCGGCCCCGAGTGCGCGACATGCCTTGGCAGTGGATGCCAGCCGACCGGTGTCGGTGGCCGTGATGATGAGGTACGCGCCTTCCGCGGCGAGCGCACGGGCAATCGCCGCGCCGTAGCCGCGGGACGCGCCGGTCACGAGGACGCGCGCGCCATCAAGGGTCGCGGCGTCCTCCGGCATTACGGCGCGGTTGCGCCCCCGTCCCCGGGGGTGGCAGGGCCCGAGCCCGAGCCGGGCGCCGTGCCCGCAACCGCGGGGGTGATGGCCACGATGTCGCTGGTGGGCTTGGTACCCGCCGCGATGGCCACGTATGCGGCCACGTTCTCGGCGTCCGATCCCGTCACCAGGTTCTGCGGCATCCCCTGGTAGCTGCCGGGAAGCGGTGCCGCAGGGGCAATCGCGATCCAGCGCTTGACGACCCCATAGAAACTCGTCTCCCCGAAGCCCTGCTCGCGTGACGCACGGAAGGAGTCATCAAGGTTGGGCCCGAGCTGGCCTTTGGTACCGGCATCGGCCAGAACGTGGCAGCCGCCACATGAGCCAACAAACTTCGTCTTGCCAGCAGCGGTATCCGCGGTGTCGAGGGCCGACTGCGCCCCCCCGCATCCCGCGAGGAATCCAGCGGTGCCGATAATCAGCAGAGCGGTCGAAGTGGCGATGAGGCGTGAGCGCACGGTGTCCCTAGATCACGTAGACGAGGAGGAAGAGCAGCACCCAGACGATGTCAACGAAGTGCCAGTAGTACGACCCGGCGGCCAGCGGCGTGTGCTGGGTGGCCGTGAAGTCGTTCTTGTAGACACGACGAAGGCACATGCAGAGGACGATAAGGCCCACCGCCACGTGCGCGCCATGGAAGCCGGTGAGGGCGTAGAACGCGCCCGAGAACGCGCGGTCCTGAGGCGTGAAGCCCAGGTGCGCGTACTCATTGAACTGAATGATGAGGAACGTGCCACCCATCAGAATGGTCACCCACAGGCCCCGGATCAGGCCCGTGCGGTCGCCCGCCTTGAGGCGCTTTTCGCCCCACCACAGGGTGAATGACGACGCCACCAGAATGAGCGTGTTGACCCCGGTGAGCATCACCGGAAGTTCAAATGGCTCGCCATTCTGCTTCAGCGGCGGCCATACCTCATTGCTCACGCCATACCGGATAAAGAAGTAGGCGGTAAACAGCGATGCAAACAGCATCACCTCCGACCCGATGAACAGCAGCATGCCGATGAGCTCGGCGTTCAGGCCGTGCTTCTTACGGTGCGTGTCTTCCCCGTGCAACGGGGCGGGAGCGTGACCGGTGGTCGTGGCCACTACGCGTTCCCCGCGGCGGCGCCAAGATTGACGGTTTCGACGGGAGTGTCCCCCGCGGCTGCGGTTGCTGCATCTTCCAACACGGCGGCCTCGCCATTCACGCCCGCCACCAAGATCTGGGCGGGCCCGAAGGCGTCGATCGCAAGCGGCAGGGCGGTGGCGGGGCCGTCATCCATGACCTCACCCTGCACCTGCACGCCAACCGAGACGAGGGCGTTGATGGTCGCGGTCATGCGCTCACCGGCCTGGCGGCGGATCTCGCTCGACTCGCTGCCCCAACGCGGCTGCGGCAGGTCGAGGGGGCAGATGATGGTGAATCGGGCGGGCTGGGCATCGAACCGGGCCATAACCACGGCGGCGAGTGCGTCGGCACCCACGGCATCAGTGGCCACGATCATCGTAAGCGGCAGGGCCGACGCGGCCGTCAGTGCCCGGGCGTCGTCACCCCTCACCACGAAGTGGCTGGTGGCGATTCCGGAACGCTTGCGGATTCGGTCCACGGCGTCTTGGCGCATCCACGCGCTGGATGCCGTGGGCAGCGTGACGACCAGGATCTCGTACGGCTGACGCGACTTGCCCTCGTCGCCAGCTAGCGCAATGACCTCGCCATCGGCCACACGGCCGGTAGCGGCGATGCCATACCCAGCGAGAATTGCCAGCGTGTTCGCAAGGCGGCGCTCGGCCACGGCGCGATCGCCGTCACCCACTGGCACGAGGAACTCAAATGACCAGAGGCCGTCGGCATCGCGCGAACGGATTTCGTCGATGAGCCCCTGCGAGGCGAGCGTGTCGTTGGCCACCACCAGCACCGGATAGCGTGTGTCCTCCGTGAGTTCACCGCCGAACTTCTCGGGAGCAAACACCACGGCGTGGCGCGCGTCAGGAATTCCGTACTGGTACGGGCCACCCACTACCTGCGGAATGACGTCGAAGTTGAAGAGTGATGGTGGAGAACTCACCATCCACTCCAGCGTGCGGCCGCGCCAGGGGTTCCATGGGGCGCGATCGCCCTTCCGCATCGAAATGACGATGTTGTAGACGAAAATGATCGTGGCGATGCCGAGCATGTACGAGCCGACAGTCTCGATGGCGTTGACGGTCGCGAAGCGGGGGTCGTAGTCGGCCACGCGGCGGGGCATTCCCTGCAGCCCCTGCCAGTGCATGGGCATGAAGGTGATCTGCGTACCGATAAAGGTGAGCCAGAAGTGCCACTGGCTCAGCCGCTCGTTCAGCATCCTGCCGGTCGCCTTGGGGAACCAGTAATAGATGCCGGCGAAGACCGTATACACGCTGCCGCCGTACAGCACATAGTGCAGGTGGGCGGTAATGAAGTAGGTGTCTGACAACTGGATGTCGGCGGGCACGATGCCGTTGAACACGCCCGACAGACCACCGATAAGGAACGTGAACAGGAACCCCATCGCCCACAGCATGGGCGCCTTCATATGGATCTTCCCCCGCCAGAGGGTGGCGACCCACGAAAACATCTTCACCCCGGTAGGCACCGCGATGATGATGGTGGTGACCATCATCGGCACGCGCAGCCAGGCGGCCATGCCCGACACAAACATGTGGTGGGCCCACACGCCGAATCCCAGCACCGCGATGGCCACCATTGAAAACGCCATGGCCCGATAGCCGAAGAGCGGTTTGCGGGCGAAAGTGGCGATGACCTCGCTGATAATCCCGAAGCCCGGCAGCAGCATGATGTATACCGCTGGATGGCTGTAGAACCAGAAAATATGTTGGTACATGATGACGTCACCGCCCTGATCGGGCACGAAGAAGTTCGTGCCCATCACGCGGTCGAACATCGTGAGGAACTGCGACCCGGCGATAAACGGCGTGGCGAACACCGCGAGCACGCTGGTGACACCTGTGGCCCACGCGAGAATCGGCATGCGCCAGATGGTCATGCCCGGCGCACGCATGGTGACGATGGTCGCCAGGAAGTTGATCGCCGTGGCGATGGATGACGCGCCAGCGAACTGCACGCCCAGTTCAAAGAGCGTCTGTCCGGCGGTGCCCTGCGACGCCAGCGGCGGGTAGGCCGTCCACGCGGCACCGAACATGCCGGTGAACATTGAGGCCATAAACATGAAGCCTGCAACCGGGAGAAACCAGAACGACAGAGCATTGAGGCGGGGGAATGCCATGTCCTTGGCGCCCAACATGATGGGCAGCACGTAGTTGGCGATACCACCGAATACCGGCACGGCGAATACGAAGATCATGAGCGTGGCGTGCATGCTCAGTAGGCCGTTATAGGTCTGGCCGTCCACGATCTGCTGGCCGGGGGCCGCAAGCTCGGTGCGGATGAGCAGCGCCATGATGCCGCCAACGAGCATGAAGAACAGGGTCATGGTCATGTACTGAATGCCAATGACCTTGTGGTCGGTGTTGATCCGGAAGTACTGCTTCCAGTTGCTCACACCGTGGAACGAGTGGTCCTCAGACGAAATCGGGCGACCCTTGGCCCATGTCAACCAGTAGTCAAAGCAGCCGATGCCGTAAAGGAAGCCGATTCCGCCGAACAGGCCAGCCACCGTGGCCACGACGTTGCCCTGCCACAGCGGGTCGAGACCGAAGATGGCGCGCACCATGAACACGAGCAGGAACGCGAACAGCACGCCGACAACCGACGAGACGATGGCGCGGCGCCACCAGAAGGCCACCGAGCGCGGGTCCTCGTGATGTACGTGGCCCGGAGGAGATTGTGCGGGTGCGTGCGTTGCCATTTGTGTGTTCGCTCGGTTCGGCTGGGGTCGGGGCTAGTTGATCGACATCACGTAGGCGGCAACGTTGTCCATGTCCGTGCCGGACACGAGCCCGCCGGGCATAAGGCCCTTGCCATTGGTTATCTGCATCGTGACGCCGGCGAGGGTGTGGGGCAGGCCCTTGAGTTGCGGGCCTACGCCACCGGCCTCGGTGCCGAGACCCGCGTGGCAGCCCCCGCACTTCGCCTCAAAGACGGTCTTACCCGCGGCGACGTTACCGGGGGCGTTCGCGGCCGTGGCAGCGGCACCGCTCTGGGTCGTTCCCTGAGCGATGCCGGCCTTGCTCTTGGTGAGCCATGTCTGGAAGGCGGCGGGCGTGACGACCTCCACCTTGGAACGCATCACGCTGTGGCCCACACCACACAGCTCTGAGCACACCACTGGATACGTACCCAGCGTGGTGGGGTTGATCCACAGCACGTGGTCGATGCCGGGGACGGCGTCGCCCTTGATGCCGAACTCGGGAACCCAGAAGTTGTGGATGACGTCGCGGGCACGCACGTGCAACTCCACCTGGCGACCCTGCGGAACCACGAGGACACCGGTCTGGATTCCCGTACCGGGGTATCCGTAGCTCCACGCGAACTGCTGGGCGTAGACGTCCACCTTGAGCGCATCGGCGGCGACCGCCTCGTTGCGCTCAAGCACGATATAGCCGTAAATGGCAACCACAACGAGGAGGACTGAAGGAACCGCGGTCCACACGATCTCAAGTTTGGTGTTGCCGTGAATTGGCGGGCCATCGCTCATATCGCCCTTGGGCGCGCGGAACTTCCAGACCGAATAGATGATTACCGTCGTGATGAGAACGAAGAAGACGGCGCTCGACCAGAAGAGGAACGTCAAGAGCGTAGAGGTGCGGCCAGCCTGCTCGCTGGCGGCGGGCGGCAGCCAATCGATGAGAAGAGCCTGCGCTGCCGTGAGTGCGGCAACGATGACCCCGATGATGACCAGCGGGAGGGTGTGCTTGCTCTTGTACACGGGCGGCACATTACTACCGGGTGGGGGGCGCGATGCCCCTGATCAGGCGACGGAGCGCCCCCGGTTGGGGGGGCGCTTGTCCCTGATTCCCCCTCGGGATTTCACAGATTTCTCAGCACATCACCCGGCAGGGGCGACACGTACCAATTTGGTGGTGGCCATCACGCCGCAGACGGCGAACAGCAGTCCCCCAATGATGAGCGGTGACGAGATGCCCACCACCTGAAAGAGCACTGTGGCGCCGATGGGCGCGATGAGCCGCGCGAGCCCCCCGGTAGATGCCAGAACGCCCAGAGTGCCCCCTTGCGCCGCATCGGGTGTTCGCTGGCTGACGAGGGCCGAAATCGTGGGGAACACAAGGCCCGACCCGAGCGCCAGCAGAATGAGCACGGGAAACAGCGCCCAGACGTTTGACACCAACCCCATCAGGATGAGCGCGGCTGAGGTGAGCCACAGGCCGGTGCGCAGAATCGGCCACTCCCCCACGCGATCGGTGAGCCGGTGTACCAGCCCGCCCTGCACGATTGCGGCGAACACGCCTATGAACACGAAGACGAGGCCGGTCTGGGCCAAGCCAAACCCGAATTGCCGGCTGCCATACAGCGCGAAGACCGACTCCATTCCCACAAAGCCCAGGCTGCCGAGGAACGAGATCCAGATGAGCGGACCAATTGCTCGGGAGGTCACGGCGCTCCCCAGCGCGCTCCAACGCGACTCCGACGCGCCCACGCGGCTGCCACGCCGGCGCGTCTCGGGCAGGCGCTTCCACGCCAGGCAGAAATTGCCCAGTGCAGCTGCGGCCGCGACGATAAATGGTGCGCGCGGATCGATGAGCGCGAACAGCGCGCCGATACCCGGCCCGATGATGAACCCCAGACCGAACGCCGCGCCGATCAGCCCCATCCCCCGCACGCGCTCTTTGTCGGTGGTGATATCGGCCACGTACGCCTGAGCGGCGGCGTAGGACGCACCGGAGATGCCGTCGAGGATGCGGGCGACGAACAGCATCCACAGGGCACCGGCGAACCCGAACATCAGCCATGCCACCGATGATCCGATGAGCGATCCGAGGATTACCGGGCGGCGGCCGTAGCGATCGGACACGCGCCCCCAGATGGGCGCGAAGATCAACTGCATCAGCGCATACGAGCCGGTGAGAATTCCGATCTCGATGACCGATGCCCCAAACTTCTCTGCGTACAACGGCACCAGCGGGATGACGATGCCGAAGCCGATGAGGTCGATGAGCACGGTCGAAAAGACGATGCCCAGCGGAGTGCCGAAGAAGGCCAGCCCCCCGAAGCCGTGGCGGCGTTCGCTCATACCGCTGCGTCCACAGCCAGCGCCACAAACAGCAGCGCGAGGTACAAGAGCGAGAAGTGGAAGGTGACAGCGGCCCAGGCACGCTGCGTGTCGCCCCGCTCCAAGCGCCATGCCGAGTACAGAAACACCACGTTCAGCACCACGGCGCTGATCAGATAGATGATTCCAGCGGTACCCGCAGCCACCGGCAGCAGCGTGACACCGGCCATGACCACGGTCCACAGCAGCACCTGCAGACGGGTGGCCCGCTCGCCATAGACCACCGGCAGCATCGGTACGCCGGCCTCGGAGTAGTCGCGCTCCAACATGAGCGCCAGTGCCCAGAAGTGCGGCGGAGTC